>CAIRZD010000155.1 GCA_903882965.1 uncultured Bacteroidota bacterium | reverse complement strand
GCAGTGCCATATGAAAAGCCTATAGGTACGCGATCTGTAGGGCGAATATCTAATATAGAATATTGGAACCGGGTATTACCATATAGCTTTTTATATAACCTTCGGCTAAGCCCAAAAATGTATTCAAAATCAGTTGTGTTAAAACGATTGAGCACAGGATCTATTACTACCGGCGGATCAGACTCTACCCATTCGCTGGATTTGATAAGGTATGCATACGAAAGCCCTGCTTCTAAATCAAAACCATGAGATTTAACGTGGAACGTCAGCGGCACCTCAACATAATT
This sequence comes from uncultured Bacteroidota bacterium, assembly GCA_903882965.1. Lineage (GTDB taxonomy): Bacteria > Bacteroidota > Bacteroidia > Chitinophagales > Chitinophagaceae > Nemorincola. Next base: position 5,777 of record CAIRZD010000155.1, on the reverse strand, counting down.
AAGGGTCATGAAATATTTCTGAACATAAGTACCGAGCACAGGCGAACCAGTAACCAATTCTCCCCTACTTCCTTTTTGCGAATAGAGCAATTCCATACTTACCCCGATTATGTGTGTGAAATGTATATAAACTACCCCACCGGCATTCAAACCTACCTTATTGTACCCATAAAAAGAATCCCCGTCTACCTGGGTAAAATTGACACCCAATATCAGCCCTCCGTTAAACACTTTAGGCTCGTCAACAAAATAGTTGCTTTGGGCTCCCGCAGGCACAGTTAGCATCATGGCAATTATCAGGTAAAAATATTTCCGGAACATTAAAAGTATTATCTCGCAAAAATAACATTAAAGAAATGAAGAAATTTTGATTGGTGGCACAACCTTTATGGCGCTAATAATAAATCAATAAAGATGGACAGTAAAGAATTGCAGGAAAAGTGGCCTATTATTAAAAGTAAGATACTGGCAGAACATCCTGATCTGAAAGATGAAGACCTGAACTATGAATTTGGGCAGGAATCAGCATTATTACTCCGCCTTCAAAAAAAGCTTGGAAAGACTAACGAAGAAATAAACAATTGGCTGAGCTTAATGGGTTAGCAGTATTACTATTGCTTGGGTTTCTTTTTGGGTTTATACACAAGATCATATGAATGGTCTATTAATTCCTTTAATTGCTTATTAGTGAGGGTTCTGTCTATTATTACTGTATTCCAGTGTTTTTTATTCATGTGATAACCCGGCAGAATGCAATCATATTGCTCTCGCAACTCTATGGCCCTTTCCGGGTCGCATTTAGCGTTGAATTGCAGTGGCTGGCTGTCCAGACTTACCAGCAAAAAGATTTTACCATTCACCTTAAATACTAATGTTTCTACCCCAAACGGAAAGCCTTCATCAACATCTGCTTTTGATAAAGTATAGGTCCTGATGTCCTCTATATTCATAATAGTGATTCGTATTTAAACAATTTTATAAAGTTATGAAATTAAGAATTCATTAATTATCAGGCAATTTATGTTGGCATAATATTACTAAGTGATTAAGTAATTGTAAAGCGCGATATATCGCAAGAGTTTAGTCTAAATTGTAAATTAATTCACCAAAAAAAAATTATCATGAACAACACATTCAGCCAAGAAGAAACGATCACCACTGTTGCTACAACAGAAGCAGAGCCTCGCGAAACAATACAAAGCGCAGAGCAGGAAACAGAAAACTCATCATTTGAAGAAGAGGAAGATTCTGAAAATGAAGAGTTGGATGAAGAGACTGAAGAAGAAACTGATGAAGAGGCAGATGAAGCTGAAGAGGCATAATCTAACGTTTAACAGCAATAATGGCCTCGCATCGAGGCCATTATTGTTTGATCCTTTCCGTAAATAAATATAAATAAAGCAGTAATTTTATTATTCATTAAAAAGAAATTATCATGGCAAAGACAATTGTACAAAAGGTAGTTTTTAAAAACACCACTGCAAAAGACCTCTATGATCTTTACATGAATGCAAAAAAACATTCAGTAGCTACAGCAGCACCGGCAGTAATCACTGCAAAAGAAGGTGCAAAATTTTCAGCGCATGGTGGATATATTTCAGGTGAGAATATTAAACTCGTCAAAGACCAGCTTATCGTTCAGAGTTGGCGCGGGGCTGACTGGAACAAGAAGGACCCGGACTCCACTTTTATGATACACCTGGAGCCAAAAGGAAAAAATGTGACACTGCATGTTGTTCATTCAAACATACCGGACAAGCAAGCAGATGGTATAGAAAAAGGATGGCACAGCCATTACTGGGAGCCATGGAAACAATACCTGGCAGGAAATCCTATAACTAAGTATCCGGAAATGTAATATCAAAATGGGCTTTTCCTGATAAATCAATAAACTATATAAAAGGCCGCTCCTGCTGAGGATCGGCTTTTTTGTTATTAAACAGATGATTTACATATCAGAATCAGCTATTCCACTAATCGCACAATCAAAGTATCTTCGCATTAGTGATCTCACCTGCCTCTATACAAGAAGTAATGAACCGCGCCGATATTGTGGACGTGGTAGGCCAATTCGTGCGTTTGCGAAAAAGGGGAACAAACTATATAGCAAATTGCCCTTTTCATAATGAGAAGACCCCTTCATTTAATGTATCACCGGCAAAGGGTATATATAAGTGTTTTGGTTGTGGTAAAGCAGGCAATGTAGTGACCTTTGTGCAGGAACATGAAAAGCTTACCTATCCGGAAGCGATCCATTGGCTGGCGGATCATTATAAGATAAAACTGGAAGAAACCGAGCGCACACCTGAACAACAACAGAAACAACTCGCAGAAGAAGGGCTGCGTATATTAAATGAGTTTGCCGCAACCTGGTTGCATGACACACTCCTTAATGCTGAAGAAGGACAACTGATAGGCATGTCCTATTTCAAGCAGCGTGGGTTTCGTAAAGAAATAATAGAACGTTTTCGGTTGGGATATAATCCCGAGCACGGCGAAGCTTTTTACCGGGCTGCAGTTAATAAGGGATATAGCGGAGATATACTGGAACGTGCGGGCCTTGCAAAGAACCGCAATGGCATGTATCACGATGTGTATCGCGGACGGGTAATATTCCCCATCCAGAGTATGACCGGGCGTATACTTGGTTTTGGTGCACGTATTTTGAAAAGCAATGAAAAAGCACCAAAATATATAAATACCCCAGAGAACGAAATATACTACAAAAGCAAAGTACTCTATGGTATGTACCAAAGTCGACAGGCTATTGGCAAACAGGATGAGTGCCTTTTAGTGGAAGGTTATACCGATGTTATTTCCCTGCACCAGGGTGGTGTTGAAAATGTGGTTTCCAGCAGCGGCACATCGCTTACCGAAGACCAACTAAGGCTTATAGGACAGCTCACAAAAAACCTCACTATCTTATATGACGGCGACGCAGCAGGTATAAAAGCCGCACTTCGCGGGCTTGACATGGCATTGTCGCAAAGCTTTAATGTGCAACTGGTATTATTACCGGAGGGAGAGGATCCTGACAGCTATGTGCAAAAATCAGGATCAACAAAATTTCATGAGTACATAAAAGAACATAAGCAGGATGTGATCAGTTTCCGCCTGCAAGTGGGTCTTAATGAAGCGGGAAACGACCCCATAAAACGTTCTAAATTAGTAAATGAAATCGCCGAAAGCATTTCACGTATCAATAAAGCAGAGGATTTTTCGCTACAGGCGCACTATAGCCGGGAGGCAGCCCGCAAACTAAATGTGGATGAGGCCGGCCTTATTAACCTCATCAATAAACACATAAGAGAGCGGATAGAGAACGAGCAGAAGCATGTGCGCAAAGAAGAAGCCTTGCCTCAACCGGACCTACTTGCGATCCCACAGGATGAAGACATTACCCAAAATAAAACTGCAAATCCGGACGAATTACAGGAATGGCAATTATTACGGATACTTATAGAAAATGGCCACCAGCCATATGAAGGCTTCGATAGTGTGGCAAAAATGGTAGAGGAACAAGTAGAACCCGAACTCCTGGAAGACCCATTGATCAGGAGGTTATTCCTGGAGTATATGGATCATTATAGTCGATTCGGAGCGACACCTGAATTGCATTATTTCATCAATCACCCGGATCAGTTCATTCGTGATAAAATGGCGTCTTTACTTCACCCTCGCCAGGATATAAGCAATAAATGGAGCGAAAAATATGGCATCGAATCCTCGTCCGACAACATGATCTATATCAATGATGTAGACAGTACGCTTTCTTATTTTAAGCTAAAGAAAATACTGATCATACAAAACCAACTTACATCAAAATTGATCACAGAGAAAGATCCAATAGCTCAGCAGGTAATGCAGAAAAAATTTATTGAGTTAAGGCAAATGGAACGGGAGATATTGAAACGGCATGGCACCGTGGTTTTTAAATCATATAAGAACAAATAATTGGCTCGGATAATCTCATTAGTTCCCAGTAATATGCTAAATTGTGTTATCGTAGGGGATAAGATCACTTCCCCTCTTGAGAGGGGTTAGGGGTGTGTTATCAAACAACATAACTAATGAAAAGAAAGGTAATCCCATATAATCCTCATCTAAAAGAGTTCGCAAGACAATTAAGAAACAACAGTACAAAAAGTGAGATTTACTTGTGGAAGCACTTAAGCGGAAAACAAATGATGGGATATGATTTTCACCGTCAAAAACCTATTGATAATTATATCCTCGATTTCTTTTGTCATGAATTAATGTTAGGAATAGAGCTTGATGGACTTACCCATCATTTCGATGATGTGCATATAAGAGATATTGAAAAAGAAAAAAGATTAAATGAGTTAGGCATTACAATATTGAGGTTCAACGATTATGAAGTGTATAATGATATTGCTAACGTTGTGCGGGGAATAGAAGGGTATATTATTAATAAACACACCCTAGCCCCTCTCAAGAGGGGAAGTGATCTCTGGCACTCAAATTGCGTAGAAATAATTTAATAAAAATAAAAATAATTGGCTCGGATAATCTCATTAGACATTGGAAAGAAGCGCACAGGTATTGCGGTGAGTGACCCATTGCAGATCATAGCTACAGCATTGGAAACCGTGGATTCTAATGAACTGATCGGCTACCTGAAAAAATATATTGCCCGTGAACCGGTTGAAAAAATATTGGTTGGTTATCCGCTCAACTTTGATAATACCCCCACCCATGCCACACCATTAGTGGATAAGTTCATTATAAAATTCGCCAACGTTTTCCCACAAATGCCTGTGGAGAAAATTGATGAACGAATGACGTCAAAAATGGCTTCGCAAGCCATATCCGGTATGGGGCTTAAGAAAAAAGACAGGGAGAAAAAGGAATTGATAGACACCGTAAGCGCAGTAATGATGCTACAGGAATATCTGCAAACCCCAAACCCCTAAAGGGGCTTCTCCTTATGCCGCTATTTATAAATGAATTACAAGAGTAAGCCCCTTTAGTGGTTTGGGGTTTAAAACCTTACCCCCATTGACAATGCCATGTTGTTGATGCTGAAATTTGTTTTTGCCTGGGGTATTGTAGTTTGTGTGCCGGATACTACCCCACTATAATCAATACTGTATGGTTGCTCATAACCCTGGTACATACTATGAACAAAACCAAGATCTGCATAGAAATGCTTGCTAAATTTAAATCCAAGGCCTGCATTTAAGTCAATGCGCTGGGTAGTATAATTCAATTCATTTGCCTCACCATAAGCGGTATAAGCATTGCCATAATAACCGGCACCTACACGCAGCATAAAGAACTTAGTGATATTAAACCCTGCCCCGATCCTGAAATCCGACACACCCTGGTATGTTTTCTTTATGGTCTGGTTTATCGCATCCTGGTCGGCCTGGTAACCATATCCATATTGATATCGCATGGAGCCGTAATCCACATATTCATAATCGGCGGTAACAAAACCAAGGTTCTTCAAAATAAAGGTTGCACTAAGTATCCCCTTCCATGGAGTGGTGAGATTATAATCGAATGAATTTCTTCCATACACGCCATTATACCCCACCGTATTTACCGCATTTATGCTACTATCGTTATTTACATACAAACTGTTCCTACTAACATCTGATATTGAATAGAATGTTGGAGAATGGAAAGCAGCACCGATCCGGAAGAAATCTGTAATCTTATAAATGGCACCGATCTTTGCATTTACTCCTACACCGGTAATATTCAACGTTTGATTATAATTAAACGAGCTAAACCCATTAGGGTTTTTGATG
>CAIRZD010000154.1 GCA_903882965.1 uncultured Bacteroidota bacterium | reverse complement strand
CCCCGATATTGTTACTGCTGTACTTTTTCTAAATATGCAACAACAGGTTTTGCTTGTTGTTGCATACAAAAATAATCTTTGACAAAATCACCAATAATGATCTTGTATTCTTTATTGTCAACTGCATTCAAGGCTTCTTTAATTGCTACACAAATATCAGAGGGCATAACAGATGCAGCAAGTGATGCAATACCCTTCATTTTAAACGGCAAAAGATATTCATTCTTTATCCCTAATAAGTACAAACCTTTAGCTAGATATTCTCCTACTTTATTCGGCGCCATCATTTTCGATTCTACATTATCATCATATTCCTTTGCAAGACATACACCGATATCAGCATTCGCCTGCAATGCCAGCATCTCGGCACGGGTCACATATGGCAAAAGTTTTATCCGCTGCGCACTCCTGCTTTTTTCCACAAAGGTCTTTATCTCATTACAATATGGGTTATCCTTTATACCAGTAATAATCAATGCGCTTGTCTCGTCATTGGCAATATCAAATGCCTGTACCAATTCCATAGTACAAAGATGGGAATTTACAGCCCCTGTATAAAGAATGACCTTCTTATCTAAGAACCCGGCAGGTACTATCTTCTTAAAGGTATTATAACTACTATCCTCCTGCTTTGCAGGTAAGTAAGCAGTATTAAGAATAGTATGAGGCATGAAATCAAGATGACACCTTCCGGCAAGCCATGCAGAACGTTGCACTGATGGTGTAGCTACAAGATCTGCTTTATGCAGACGCTTCAAAGCGAGTAAATTATTAAAATGAGATAAGGGCGATTTTAAAAACAGCGGCAATATAAAATCAGCAACTTCAATAGCATGATAAATAAATGGGGTCTTACCTTTTATTTTTAATCCACACAACAAAGTAAATGCGCAAAAAGATATAATTGCTACCGGGTTTTCATTTGTCAGCTGCTTTGCTCTTTTAGTAAATTTACTCCTCAACTTTAGTCGCTCTCTTAATCCTACTCCGTGATGCTTCCCAATAGATTCCACAACTATTCCAGAGCCCAGATCTAATTCCGCAGGCATATATGAATCAAACGTGACTATATGAACCTCATATTTCAGGTCTCTTAATACCTGTCCAATAGCATATACCGGTGGGAGGAAATCCGGATGAACTAATGTTAATAATAAAATCTTCTTTCTATATGTTTCAGTCATCCGATTGTACGTGCAACAAATTTACATAAAATCAATCACCCTGCATTTTTGCTTTTCAACACATTAAACTATTAACATTTCAACCAATCAACTTATCTCATGATGTCCTACCTTTGCAAAAACCAGAAATCGGAAATTATGGCAGAGTTGCTGCAAAAAGTGCAAGATGAAACCAGGCAAGGTGAAGCATATGCTCCTTTTAAGGATGAACTTAACGTATTTGATAAAAAATTCTATATCGAAAGTTATGGCTGCCAGATGAATTTCAGCGATAGCGAAATAGTGGCTTCAATTCTCCATGAACAGGGTTTTGGTGCTACGCGCAATTTTGAAGAAGCAGATCTCATTTTACTCAATACCTGCTCTATCCGAGAAAAAGCAGAACAAACTGTGCGTAATCGCTTGCATGCTTTCCGTAAAGTGAAAGATAATAATCCGGGTATGCTAATAGGCGTGCTCGGCTGTATGGCTGAAAGGCTGAAAGCAAAATTCCTTGAGGAAGAAAAATTGGTGGATATAGTGGTAGGTCCCGACGCCTATCGCAGCCTTCCCGGATTAATAACCGAAGCAGAAGGCGGCCAGAAAAGCGTGAATGTATTATTAAGCCGCGATGAAACATATGCTGATATTTCCCCCGTTCGGCTAGACAGCAATGGTGTTACTGCATTTGTAAGTATTATGCGTGGCTGCAACAATATGTGTACCTTCTGCGTGGTTCCCTTTACTCGGGGCCGAGAACGTAGCCGCGATGCGGAAAGTATAGTGAATGAATGCCAAAACCTTTTTGACCGGGGATTCCGTGAGGTAACTTTGCTGGGCCAAAATGTAGATAGTTATTATTTTACAGCTACTACAGGAGAAAATGTAAACTTTGCTGATCTGCTTGAAAAAGTTGCTTTGATCTCTCCACTGCTACGTATTCGTTTCAGCACATCACACCCCAAGGATATTACAGATGATGTACTCCATACAATGGCCAAGCACCACAACATCTGCAAGTACATACATCTGCCGGTTCAGAGTGGCAACACCCGCATACTGCAATTAATGAACCGCACTTATACCCGTGAGTGGTATCTGAGTAAGGTAAAACGCATTCGGGAAATAATGCCCGATTGCGGATTAAGCACAGATGTAATTTCCGGCTTTTGTACAGAAACTGAAGATGATCATCAGGACACGCTTTCTGTAATGGAAAACAGCCGTTTTGATATGGCATACATGTTCTCTTACAGTGAACGCCCGGGCACATTGGCTGCGCGCCGTTATGAAGACGACATTACGGAAGATGTGAAGAAAAGAAGGCTTACAGAGATCATTAACCTGCAAAATGCCCACTCACGCGAAAGCTATAAAAATGATATCGGGAAAACATTTGAAGTGCTGATAGAAGGCAACAGTAAAAAAAGTGATAAAGACTGGAGCGGCAGAAATAGCCAGAATAAAATGGTAGTATTTCCCAAAAACAATATGCCTTTAAAAAAAGGCGATTATGTACAAGTGAATATTACTTCAGCTACTTCCGCAACATTATTAGGAGAAATGGTATAAAGCTTAACAATGGACATTCAAAGTATAAAAAACAGGTTTGGTATAATAGGTAATTCACCGGCCCTCAATCATGCCTTAAATACTGCAGTACAAGTTGCAAATACAGACCTTTCTGTATTGATAGTTGGGGAGAGTGGAGTAGGTAAGGAAGTATTTTCAATGATCATACATGCTTTATCTCCCAGAAAGCATAATCCTTTTATTGCTGTAAACTGCGGTGCGATTCCTGAAGGCACAATTGACAGTGAATTATTTGGCCATGAGAAAGGCTCTTTTACCGGAGCAGTAGATAGCCGTAAAGGCTACTTTGAAACAGTAAATGGCGGCACCATCTTTCTTGATGAGATCGGAGAAATGCCGCTGGGCACACAAGCACGCCTGCTGCGTGTATTGGAAACGGGTGAGTTCATCCGGGTAGGTTCTTCCAAAGTGCAGAAAACAGACGTGCGTGTCATTGCCGCCACTAACCGCGATCTGCTTGAATATACACAGGCAGGAGATTTCAGGCAGGACCTATATTATCGTTTAAGCACAGTGCCTATCCGCGTACCGGCACTTCGCGACCGTAAAGAAGATGTACCTCTTTTATTCAGAAAATTTGCAGCCGATTTTGCTGAGCGTTATAAAACACAGTCTGTGCAATTGGATAATACCGCACAGCAAATGCTCGTTAATTACTATTGGCCCGGCAATGTACGTGAACTCAAAAATATTGCAGAGCAAATATCGGTGCTCTCTACCGATAAAAATATTACGGCAGAAGTAATGCAACGGTTCCTGCCGCAACGCGAGCAATCCCGTAGCCTGACAGTAATACCAAACTCGGGGCAATCCAATTCATCAAACGGCAATTCGGATTTCAATACAGAAAGAGATATACTCTATAAGTTGTTCTTTGATCTCAAAAAAGACATGAACGACCTCAAACAAATGATCTATGATGTTGCCCACCATCAGGGCTATACCCCGGTAGATCCTTCTTCTAATGCCGCATTGATGCCGGTATACAATGATGGTGCCAATTCTGCCCCCACAAACTTTAATGCAAGTACTCCTATCCTGCTCGAATCTAACGATCATCATGAAGATGTGGAAGAAACATTACTGCTTGCAGACCGTGAAAAAGAGTTTATCACCAAAGCACTTAAAAAACACAAAAGCCGCCGCCGTGATGCAGCTATAGAACTAGGCATATCAGAACGCACCCTCTATCGTAAGATCAAGGAATATGATATAGAGGAATAAATGGTTTTTTCGCTCCCGATTTTATTTCTTGGCGCTGCACTGCTCAATTAAATACTGGTAAGCCCATTGCAAATGCTGCTCGTAATGCAGATCAGTAAATTTATCATTATCCCGGTTTGGTATACCACTCAAAATGGAATAAGCCGGGATCTTATGGAAATGCGCGTAACTTCTGCCTTCAAATAATCCTTTCGCATTTTCCGGCGCGCTCGGCTTGATGTCATTTCCATCCAGCATTACTTTGTCGAGGTCAATAACAATAATATCTTTCTTGAAATCACGGTCAGACCTCCAGGAAGATTCCTGCTCCCTGCCTTCAGTCTCAATGATCAGTTCACAATCATTAAACTTTACTTCTCTTTTATATATCCCTGTTTCCAATGATCTCTTAGCAATAAAAACAGTAAAATCTTTGTATGCCGTCTTAATAAAATCAACTGCGTCTTGTTTTGTATTCATGTTGGCATGCACCCACATTTTTCTTTTTTCTTCAGGATCGTTTTGTGCACACACATGAAAACTTACCACACCCGTTAGTACTGTAATTACCAAGAATTTAAAAAGTTGCATAGCAGATTTAATTGTTACTAAAAATCAAAAATACTCAAAAGTTTCATTCTGCGCTATATCAGCACACCATCTTCTTTTGCTTTGTACTGTTTCACTTGTTCCAGAGCGTCAGGTACCACATCACTGGTAATCACTATGAAGCTGTCTTTTACTGCATTCTGGAATGCATAATCTATTGCTTCACTCTCTTTCTTTATCACAACTATTTTCTTATTCGGGTCCACATTATGTATACCGGTTGTCATCAGGTCTATTATCTCTTGCTCTGTTCTGCCTCTTAGGTTCTTATCCTGGCGAATGATGATCTCATCAAATACCTTTGCCGCAGCCTCTCCCAATGATATAATATCTTCATCACGACGATCGCCTACGCCTGCTATGATACCTACCTTCACAGATGCGTCTACCGTCTTTACAAATTTCCCAATAGCCAATAACCCATGTGTATTGTGGGCATAATCTATCATTACTGAATAGTTGCGAAAATGGAACATGTTCATACGCCCGGGGGTAAGTGCCGGAGACGGCACAAATGTTTGCAGCGCCTGGCGTATATCTTCTATTTTAAAATCCTGCACATATGCAGCAAGTATTCCTGCCAGCACATTAGCTATATTGAACTCAGCCATGCCCGAAAACGTAAGCGGGATATTAGTTACTTTTTCCACCCGTATCTTCCATGTCCCTTTTACTATAGTTACATAACCATTCTCATAAACTGCAGCAATCCCACCCTTGGCACAATGCCTTTTAACGCGCACGCTATCTTCTTTAAGCGAGAAATAGGCCACCTTACATTCCAATTCTTTATGCATGTCATACACAAGATCATCATCTGCATTAAGGATTGCGTAACCACTCTTAAAAACCGTATGTGCTGCTACTGCCTTCACTTTTGCAAGTTTCTCTATTGTGTCAATTCCTCCAAGCCCCATATGGTCTTCGGCTACATTGGTCACTACAGCTACATCGCAGTTATGAAAACCAAGGCCCGCGCGTAAAATACCACCTCGTGCACACTCCAATACAGCATAATTCACTGTAGGATCCCGCAACACAAACTCCGCTGATACAGGGCCGGTGCAATCGCCCTTCATCATGAGTTGGTTTTGTATATACACACCATCGGTAGTTGTATATCCTACTTTATAACCCATTTGTTTTACAATATGCGCTATGAGCCTGGTAGTAGTGGTTTTACCATTTGTCCCTGATACAGCAATAATAGGTATCCTTGCCGATGATCCGGGAGGATATAGCATATCTATAACCGGCTCTGCTACATTCCTTGGCAGCCCATCTGTTGGGTCCAGGTGCATCCGGAAACCGGGTGCTGCATTGACCTCCAGTACAGCACCACCATTATCACTGATCGGTGTAGAAAGATCAGAGGCCATAATATCAATACCACAAATATTGAGGCCAATGATACGTGCAATACGCTCGCACATAAATACATTGGTAGGGTGCACAAAATCAGTAACATCTGTGGCTGTTCCACCTGTGCTCAGGTTGGCTGTGGGCTTGAGCCACAATTCCTCTTTCTTTTTCAACACAGTATCCAGGGTATACTCTTTTTTTGCCAGTATATCCATTGTGAAGGCATCAACCTTTATTGCGGTAAGCACTTTTTCATGCCCGTAACCTCTCCGTGGGTCGCTATTCACAATATCTATCAGTTCCTGTACCGTATGAATACCATCTCCTGTTACCGCAGCAGGCGTGCGCAATGCAGCGGCCACAAACTTATAATTGATAACAAGCACCCGGAAATCACGTCCTGTAATGAACTTCTCACATATCACTGACCGGCCATAAACCTTTGCAGCAGCAAGGCCTACCACTGCATCTTCCCATGTGCGTATATTTGTAGTGGCTCCTTTACCGTGATTACCGTTCACCGGTTTTGTTACTATCGGGTATCCTATCTTTTCTATCGCGTTTTTCAGATCAGTCTCATCATAAATTATACGCCCACCAGGTACCGGTATTTCAGATGCCTCCAGTAAATTTTTCGTTTCCTCTTTATCGCACGCTATCTCTACTGCAATGCTACTGGTAGTACTGGCAATTGTAGCCTGCACTCGGCACTGATTTATACCATAACCAAGTTGCACCAATGAATGCCTGTTTAGACGGATATAGGGTATCTTCCGCTTAATTGCTTCATCTACAATAGAGCCCGTACTAGGCCCGAGGCGCTCGTCTTCACGTATCTCTCTGAGGTTTTGTATATCAGCTTCCAGATCATAAGGCTCGCCATTCACAAGTGCTTGTGCCATCTTTACGGCAGCTTTTGCAGTATAAACTCCGGCCTTTGCTTCCTGGTATGAAAATACTACATGGTATACCCCCGGGTCTTTGGTTTCGCGGGTGCGTCCAAATCCTGTATCCATACCTGCAAGCGTTTGCAATTCCAGTGCTATATGTTCTATCACATGGCCCATCCATGTACCTTCTTTTATACGTTGAAAGAAACCACCGGGAACACCCTCCGAACATCTGTGCTCATATAGCGTAGGCATAAATGCCGTTAGCCTTTCCAAAAATCCGGGTATCTTGTCCGTAGGCTTTTGTTCCATATCCTCCAGATCCAGCAGCATCACTATAAGTTTATGCCTGTTCACCGACCAATAATTAGGTCCTGCCATAGTTTTTATTTCAAGTATTTTCATCCCGGGGAGATTTTAGTTTATCAAGATACTGATTTTAACATACAAACAAAGGATAGAAGAAAAATCCCGATACGTAACCGATACGCCTTAAATGAATAGTTTGTTGTATTTTTTCTAATATCCCACCAAACTTATTACCAAAATGCCCATCTCTTTGAACGAAAAACCTTAATTTTGCTGTTTTATTTTTTATCAAACAGCAGTAACAGGTGACATATCCCCTCGGGCATTTAGTAGCAGTTGGCGGCGCAGAAGATAAAGGAACTGATCTTGAGAAAGGGATCTTACAAAGAAACCGTCTTAATTTTTTCGAATTAGGTATACTTAAAAATATTGTCAGCCTTATTGGTGCAGACGGGCCATCTGTTGAGGTCATCACAACAGCCTCTTCTATACCGGACGAGGTTGCGCAGAACTATAAAGACGCATTCGAAAAACTCGGCTGTTTGAATGTAGGCCATATGCGCATACGCAACCGCGAGGATGCAGCACTACCTGAATACATAGAAAGGCTCAACGCATGCAATTGTGTTATGTTCTCCGGTGGCAACCAATTAAGATTATCTTCTATTTTCGGGGGTACCAACTTCCTTGATGTACTCAAACAACGTTACCAGGAAGGCAACTTCCTCATAGCAGGTACCAGTGCCGGAGCAATGGCCATGAGCAACACAATGATCTATGAAGGTAGCGCAGCCATTGCCAACCTGAAAGGTGAAGTGAAAATAACAACAGGACTGGGTTTACTGCAAAATGTGATCATTGATACACACTTTGACCAGCGAGGGAGATTCAACAGGCTCGCGCAGGCTGTAGCCGCACAACCCGGAGCTATAGGCATTGGCCTTGGCGAGGATACCGGTGTTATCGTATCCCTTGGGCATGAATTAAAAGCCATAGGCTCAGGAAGTGTAGTAATTATTGATGGAAAACATATCGAGTATAACAATATAGCTGATATTGACTTTGGCATGCCAATATCCGTAGAAAATATTGTAGTCCACATCATGTCCAAAGGAGATATTTATAATCTCGAAACAAGAAAGTTTATAGGTGCCGAGATCGTTATGCACGATGACTAAAACCCTAAATCCCTGAAGGGACTTTAATGGAGTGTTTAATTTTAGCTACCATTCTTGCTTCAAATGCCTCGTGAAAATAGTTGTGCCAAATACTTATCATAATGCTAAAGGATTTGCTACCTGCTAAATGTATGGTTCCCATTTAGGGGTTCAGGGGTATATCTTCACCTCATACCTCCCATTACTACTCCTGCACGCCCTGTACATGCCTTCGCTATTAAAAGGCATCTCTATGTTTCCATGCTTATCTATTGCTATCAGTCCGCCCTCTCCTCCCATTTTCACCAATTTGTCATAAACAACCAAATCGCAGGCTTCTTTGAGCGACAGGCCTTTATATTCTATCAGGCACGAAATATCGTAACCAACCACAGACCGTATAAATAACTCTCCATGACCGGTGCACGAAACAGCACAGGTATTATTATTGGCATAAGTACCGGCACCAGGTATAGGGCTATCCCCTACTCTGCCGAATTTCTTATTTGTCATACCACCTGTACTGGTAGCAGCTGCCAGGTTACCATATTTATCTAATGCCACAGCGCCTACAGTCCCAAATTTTTTATCCGAATGGTCTAGTTGCACTTTATCTTCTTTCAGTGCTTCCTGCCATTGCTTGTAGCGCTGTTCTGTATAAAAATAAGCATCATCTTCAAAGGTTATGTTTTGCAATTTTGCAAACTGCTCAGCGCCTTCACCACAAAGTATTACATGCCCGCTATGCTCCATAATTGCCCTGGCCAGCTTCACAGGGTTTTTGATATGGCTTACACCACATACCGCACCCGCCTCAAGCCCCTCACCAAACATTATGGAAGCATCCATTTCATGACCACCAACATTATTGAATACGGCCCCCTTCCCTGCATTAAACAAAGGAAAATCCTCTAGTATAACAACGGCCCCTTCAACTGCTTCCAGGCTACTGCCACCGGCCTCCAGTATTTTATATCCTTTATCCAGCGCTGCTTCCAATCCGGTTTCGTATTGAGCCTGCAACTCCGGCGTCATAGTGCTGCGCAGTATAGTACCAGCCCCGCCATGTATCGCTATAGAAAAATTATTGGTCATTATGTGTCCCCCGCTTTCAATTTGTGTGAAGAAAATAAAATGCTACGCTGGCTCACTTACTACCTCAGAGCGGTTCGCCATTCATATCCGTTGTTAATACCTCGCTCATAAAATCAAGGAAAGGCCGCATATTCTTATACACCTTACTCATTGTTTGTACAAAATTGGCGTTATAAACCTCTTCGTCAGTAAAATCATGTTTAAAAATAAATTGCTTATACCGTAGCAAGTCAATACCCGGATGGTCTTTAGCATAGCCGCGTGGTGCAGAGCCTACTTGTGCGCCCATTAGCTTTCCAAAAGTATTTACTAATGTCTTTCCACCAAGCATTTTTTGCCAGTCTTTGTAATTAAAATCTATATCCTGCCTTATTCTTTTCAGGTCCTCAGGGTTAGGTCCCCAAAAGCCCCCTGCCAAAAATGAATTCCCGGGTTCGATGTGAAAATAATACCCGCCACGTAATTTTTTTGTTGCTCTTTTCATTGATCCGCTCCAGTGGGTATTATAAGGTGTTTTTTCTTTTGAGAAGCGTACATCCTTATATATCCGCATCAGGCTTTGTTTACCTGATGCTGTTTCGATCTCGTCATGTTTATTCATCTCTCTGATCAGGGCATCGGCAAAAGCTGCCATGTTCTCATGCGCAGTAATATACTTGTCTTTATTAGTATTAAACCACTCACGGTTATTATTCTTTGAAAGTTTTTTCAGAAAATCCAGTGATCCTTTTTCAATAACTGTTGCCATAATTTACTTTTGGAATGAATATTTTCGACCTTAAAACCACACACCAATATTTATCATCCCTTCATACCTGATGTTGGTATACTGCCCGTCTGTCCGGAAAATTTTTTCTGACTCATTCATTATCAATTCCCGTCCCTCTAGCCGGATGTATGAATTATCAGTTGGTTTGAACTCAAGGCCAAGCGTTACTCCGCAGGGGTCGTATCTGTTCGTCTGCCCGGATAGAAACCCTTCTTTATCATCAAACCATTCAAACCTGCCATAAAATCCGAATTTAGTTACCACCTGGTATTTTAAAGCAACGATTGCGCTATACACTGAAGCATACTTTGTCTTATCTATAAAACCTGAATTTTGCTGGCCTATATAATCAAACCCTGCCTGCGCTTTTAATTTTGGAGTAAGCTGGTAATTGAACACAAAATTATTCAGAAACCTTACGTGCGGCCCCTTCACGCTATCAGGCAACTCATTACCTATCAAATTATAATACCCGAAATTGAATTTATCATTCATTGTATACAGAAACGAAACTCCCACAGATTTTCGGCTGTTATTGTCTACAAATACATTGTACCCGTTTAAAACATGCAGGCAAAAAAGAAATTTATCATTAGGCAGGTAAGTCAGCTTTACCCCGCTCTGGAACCACGGCTCATAAGTAGTAATTATTGAAAGCGAGCTGGCAATATTGTCCTTAGGTAATAAAGCTTCCGTGCCAATATGTGTTTTAAAAAAACCAGCATCTAGCCAAACCTTTTTCCCAAGTTTTATACCCGCATTGGCTTCCTGTATCATATTAAATTGCGGCGACCATGCACTTGCCGGAATATCACCGTAGTGCAGTGTCACGATAGCACGTATTTTCTCAGAAGTGTATTGTCCGGTCAGTTGAATAATATTCAGCCCTATCTCATTATTTCTCGGTGAGATAACCGGAAATTTCTGGTAATTCCCTTGCCCTACAGAATCAGAATACCGTGCATAATACACATCTGTATACCCCGAAATTTTAAACCCGGAAGTTGAATCCTTTGATTGCCCGTCGCATTTCACTGTAAGGAGTAGCGTAATTGCCACAGACAAAAAAATATGCTGCCACAACCTGACTTTATTTTTCACCACTAACAAACTTTTCATTATTCCCATGCTGAAATTACAACCCTGTTCCAAAATCCTAAGCTCAATAGCTTAACCTCAAAGCACTCCCCTTTAGGGGCAGGGGGTTAAAACGCCCCTGCATCATATGCCTGCTCACCATGCTCCGAATTGTCAAGCCCTTTTATTTCAGCCTCCTCAGTAACTTTTACTTTGGTTACAACATTGATAAGGGCAAGCATACCATAAGTGAATACAAATGCATAAACACAGGCACCCACTACAGCTACTACCTGGTGAATGAAGAACGTAGTGCCACCATACAGCAATCCGTTATCACCATGCACATTAATAGATTTTGCAGCAAATACGCCAAGTAATATTGTACCCAGGCAACCGCCTATACCATGCACACCCCATACATCCAGCGCATCGTCCCATCCTCTTTTATTCTTAAAGTGTACGGCCAGGTAGCATACAAACCCTGATGAAATCCCTATCACCACAGCAGCATTAAGCGATACAAAACCTGCTGCCGGCGTTATTGTTGCCAGCCCGGCTACAGCACCGGTAAGCAGTCCCACAAACTTTGGTTTTTTCACAAGGGTCCACTCTATGATCAGCCATGTAATTGCGGCAAATGATGCGGCCACATCTGTATTAATAAATGCCTGCCCCGTTATCGCATCCACATCAAGCTCACTACCAGCGTTAAATCCATACCAGCCAAACCATAAAAGCCCCGTACCTATCGCTATGAGCGGAATACTGTTTGGTGGCGACTCAGTGTCCTTACGTTTGCCCACATATATTACCGATGCCAGCGCCGCAAAGCCTGCTGTAGCATGCACTACTATACCACCTGCAAAATCCAGCACGCCCCATTGCGCCAGCAGCCCGCCACCCCATACCATATGCACAAAAGGATAGTACACCAGCAGTTGCCAGAATACCAGGAATACCAGGTAAGATTTGAAGGAAACACGATTAATGAATGCCCCCGTTATCAATGCCGGCGTAATGATCGCAAACATCATCTGGTAAGCAAAAAATACAAACTCCGGTATCTTCGGGTTTCCCGAAAATGCCGAATTCAGGTTCACCCCATGCATCAGCGCCTTATGAAGGTCGCCAATAACCCCGCCCATACTGTTCCCACTAAAACATAACGAATACCCACACAGGTACCACATTATAGTAGTGATCCCCATCGACACAAAACTCTGGATCATAATACCCAGTATATTCCGCCTGCCGGCAAGGCCACCGTAAAAGAACGCGAGGCCCGGTGTCATTAACATTACAAGACTTGTGGCCAGGAGCATAAACCCCGTTGAGCCTGCATCAAATGCTGCCATATATATAGATTTGGTTTTTACTAATAACCTCTAATGTAATAAAATTATTAAATCAAAGGTATATCCCTGACTAAAATCATTCGGTTATGAACTCGGGATTCTTGCTGACGCAAGGAAGCATCTTACAAAATGACAGCACACAGCGCTCCTCCATCCTTTTTTTAGGAGGGTCTCTCCCGCCGAAGCTTTAGCGAAGGAGGGTACTTAGCTCCATTGCTACTTTATAACATCGTTGCCACGCTCGCTTGTACGTTCAGTTCATTACGCTGCACCCACTACCCACAAGTGCTCACAAAATGGCAAAACACTGCACTCACAGCGCTCCCCCATCCTGTTTTTAGGAGGGGATAAAGGGGGTGGTTGATTCACCAAATAGCAGGACACAGCTACTATTTCCCCCTGGTTATACCAATTTCAAAGTTCAGACAACTTCATCCCAATCAGTATAGTTAGGAAATTTCTATTATAAAAATAGTTTAACTTTATAAAAATAACCTCCTATGAAATTACTATCCACCCGAATCGCAGTATGCTTTTTTACTTTTTTTATAAGCATCACGACTCTTCATGCTCAGCAATTCAAATGGGTAACAGGAGGAGGCACAGTAAGTTCATTTACCGAACAGGTGAATTTTATGTGTACTGACCCTAATGGTAATGTGTATGTACTTAGCAATGTAGGTAATGATCCTATAACAGCAGATACATTTCATGCCACTCCTTATGGAGCGACTGATAATATTTTATTGACAAGCTATAATTGTTCTGGACAAATGCGCTGGGCGAAACTCATTGCTTCGTCTAGTGGAAACTGTACTTCTTTTGGTCTTGCGGCAGATAGCTTGGGGCATATCTATGTGGCCGGATCATTTATTCATACTTCTGCAACTGATGTATTTCATATTGGATATGATACATCAATTACAGGAAGTTCATCCAGATATTTAACGACTGGTTTGATACAATTTGATACAACAGGGCATTTTAATTGGATTCGGTTTGTGGGACCAAACACATTTGCCGCTGCGACTTCAGTTTATGGAGGTCCCATCACAGAAGACGCAGCCAATAATACGCACTATTTTTGTTATATAACAACAGGTACTACTCTTATGACTGGAGTTACCAGCGTTTATGGCGTTTATGACATGACCTATAATACCGCCGGAACATTATTAAGTGCAGTGCGGTTAGACTTAGATTCAGAATGGTATTT
>CAIRZD010000153.1 GCA_903882965.1 uncultured Bacteroidota bacterium | reverse complement strand
CTCATTTGATGCGCTGATAGAACAAGGGCATTCAATAATAGTTATTGAACACAATACAGATGTAATAAAAAGTGCTGATTGGGTCATAGACCTTGGCCCGGAAGGTGGTGTTGGTGGTGGGTATTTATTGTATGAAGGCGCTCCGGATGGACTGAAAAAAGTGAAGGGCAGCTATACAGGAAAATACATGTAATCATATTTCTTTTGTAACTTTCAAAAAATATTTCATGAAAAAGAACTCATTACTCATATTGTTATTACTTCCTTCACTCATTTCATTTGGGCAACATAAAAAGAAAAATGAACCAATAGAAGGCCCATACCCAAGGGTTTGGGTGGGCAATGTGAGAACTTACTATACCTCCCGGGATTCTATACTCGTTAACCCTATGCTTGTAACAGATTCAGTTGGTTGTAAGGTATCAGGATTCACAATATCATTAATGGCTCCCGGCCATGATTTTTACGGCCCTATCCATGCTAATGGCAATGAATTCACCCAGCAACAAAAAGATCTCATTAAATCATGGGTTTATAAAGATGTTACCTTTTATATACAAGACATACACCTCAATTGCCATGAGACAGATGCTGTGGCTCACCCCTTCCAGCTAAAATTTGATTATTAAATTTTACACAATAAATTCCAAGCACATAATAAGTGCTTCATAAAAAAATCGGGAACTATATAGTTCCCGATTTAATTTTATATCATTGTTTCCGTTGTTTATTTTCCCACACGAATATTAGCAATATCTTTTATCCTCTTCTCAGCTATTCTCATTGCGGCAAGTTGGGTATGCACACTTTCTTTTTCCGCGAGATCAAATATTTCAAGGGTACGATTATATATTTTACCTACAGTATTTAGTGCCCGGTCGCGGTTATAACCATCAAGCTCTATGCTTATGTTTATAATACCTCCTGCATTTATCAGAAAGTCAGGTACATAAATGATACCCTTTTCTACAAGCATCGGTCCATGTATATTTTCATCTGCAAGTTGGTTATTGGCTGCGCCTGCTATTAAAGGGCATTTCATTTTATTGATACTCTCTGTGTTTACAGTAGCTCCCAGGGCACATGGCGCGTAAATATCAAATTCACGGTCAAAAATATTGTCATTAGAGATAACCTCTATAGCCGGATATTTCCCTTTTGCCTGTTTTATTTTTGCTTCATTAATATCACATATCATTACTTTAGCGCCCTCTTCTACAAGATGCCCCATAAGATACTGACCTACATTACCGGCACCTTGTACCAATACTTTTTTATCAGTGAGCACATCACTGCCCCATGCTTTTTTAGCAGCGGCTTTCATACCCATATACACCCCATATGCAGTAAGCGGCGAAGGGTCTCCACTGCCACCCATGTAATCAGGTTTACCAGTAACAAATTCTGTCTCCATCCCAATGTATTCCATATCCGCCGATGAAGTATTTACATCTTCGGCTGTAATATATTTACCATTAAGACTATTTACAAATTTGCCATACCTGCGCCAGTATGCCTCTGATTTCAGTTTGGCAGCATCACCTATCAATACTGCTTTACCACCACCAAGATTCAACCCGCTTATAGCAGATTTATAGGTCATTCCACGGCTCAATCGCAATGCGTCAATAAGCGCATCTTCATGGTTGTTATAATTCCATAATCTGGTGCCTCCCAATGAAGGACCTAGTGTAGTATTATGTATGGCTATAATTGCATTAAGGCCGGTATGAGGATCCTGGCAAAAAACGACCTGTTCATGCCCCATACTTTGCATTAGTTCTAATACGGATTGCTGCATTTTATACATTTAAGGATGCAAACCTAAGTAATTTGTTTGTAAGTTCTATGCAGGCCAAAATGAAGTAATATAATTGTTTAATTCAATACAAAGGTAATTGGCAATCTAAATAATACTTTTACGGCCTTTCCATTTTGTTTGCCGGGTTTCCATATAGGCATACCGCTTACCACACGTAAAGCTTCTTCATCACAGCCTCCGCCAATACCCCGTAATACTTTCACATTACTTACAGACCCATCTTCATTTACTACAAACTCTACTATTACCTTGCCGGTTATTCCATCACTGCTTGCAAGTGCAGGATAATGAATATGACTGCCAATATATCCATTCATATCCCCAATGAATTGCGGCATCTGCTCTACCCATACCACAGGAACATTCAGATTATTATCAGTAACCTGTACTACTCCAGTACCCTGCCCTACTCCAGTACCCGAATTATTCCCACCCGGCTCCCCCGATGTATTCGCCATACCCGGTTGCACATTATGCAAGTCTGTATTTTGCGCCATCTGTTTATCATCCTGCACTTGAGTATTATCTACAATTTTAGGTATTGTAAATGTACGAGTATTAAAATGTTGCGAGGGCGGTGGTGGAGTGGCATGATGCGGTACCTCATGTGGTTGAGGCGGCACAATATGTACTTCTGAAATAGTTACAGGTTTTGTATCAGAGGCAACAACAGTTGCATTATGACCGGCAGTAATGAATGAAAAGCTAAATAAAGCTGAAGCTCCAAGGATAACTAAGGCAGCAGCTTTTTTAACTCTCCTGTTATAGTTCCTGCGTAGTTCGTAGCCACCATAAATTTTATTACGATTGTCGAAGATGATGTCGAGGTAGTCGGCATTCAATAGTTTTTTAGGTTCCATGATAGTGTGTTTATTAATAAGAAACCGAACGGATCATATTCCATAAACATTCGACAATTATTTTTCAACACCTCAATAACCTCAGTCACTACCTATCCTAATTCAATCACTGTTATCTCCGGCATTACTCCCAACCTGCCAGGATATCCAAGAAAACCAAAGCCCCTGTTTACATACAGATGTTGCTCACCTTGTGTATAAAGCCCGGCCCATTCGTTATACATATATTGTACCGGGCTCCATTTAAAGTATTTAGTGTCTACCCCAAACTGCATTCCATGCGTGTGCCCGCTAAGTGTAAGATTCACATCACCATACTCAGGGATCACCTGTGCATGCCAGTGGGAAGGATCATGCGACATAAGTATCTTAAAAGGAATATTCTTTTCTTTGAGCCCGTCATAGGCTTTGTGCATATCGCCATACTTCGGGAAGTTGGCTTTTGCGCTCCAGTTCTCTATCCCTATAAGTGCTATTTTATCACCACCACGCTCCAGCACCACATGCTCATTCATCATTAGCTTCCAGCCCATTGATGCATGTATACCTTTCAACTTGTCAAGGTTCTCTACTTTAGCTTGTTTGGAAGGCCATTCTACATAGTCACCGTAATCATGGTTTCCTAAAGTAGAGTATACGCCCATTGGCGCCTTTAATTGCGAGAAAATCTCCTGATATTTAGCGTCCACTTCTTCCGAATGATTATTTACAAGATCACCGGTAAATAATATAAGATCTGCATTCTGGTCCATCGCCCGTTGTATGCCATGCGCCACAGCCGCATGATTATCAAAACTGCCGGTGTGTATATCAGATATCTGCACGATCTTTAATCCTTTGAATGCTGCCGGCAATGAAGCAGCATTGAGCTTTATTTTCCTTACACGATAACTGTACCTGTTACGTATGCCATAAGTGAACCCAAATAAAGAAAGGCCTCCCAGCACTAATGCAGTGCGTTTGAGAAAAAGAGATCTGTCGATAGTAGTAGTCGTATCTGAAGATGCCGCGCTATTGTATGCAAGAGACGTAATAAGCCATGTAATAAGCCTGCGAATATCATCAACAAGCATTATCAGCAATATCAATATTTTACCCACGGTGAACCCAAGTACAAAGGCTATATAAACGTTGCGTAACAGGTGTGGTACTGTTGCCCAGTTTATCTGCCGGAACAGTATAAGCCCAAGCCAGCTTATTGTAGTAAGCAATAAATAAAATACAGTCAATGTAATACGCCATGGTGAAGGTAAATTGCGTACAGAAGAGCGAACCACAATAAAACTATAGTATTCAGCCAACCCTATAATACTGAGAATAATCACCAATCTTAATTTCATATTACTAATTCAAAGGTTAAAAATCTTTTTCCGGGTCTAGTACTAAAAATTTACTAAATCTTCTACCTGCTGCTTTACTATCTCTTCAGTCTCGTGTTTTAATAGGGTTCCCTTACTATTTATTTCTTCATTGATGCGTGATAGCAGCACTTTGTTATACAATACATTCACTTTCATATAGTGCAATATGGAGGTCATGTGTTCTATGCCGCGTAAATTGCCGGCTCTGCCATCCGAG
This sequence comes from uncultured Bacteroidota bacterium, assembly GCA_903882965.1. Classification (GTDB taxonomy): domain Bacteria; phylum Bacteroidota; class Bacteroidia; order Chitinophagales; family Chitinophagaceae; genus Nemorincola. The sequence continues at coordinate 22 of CAIRZD010000153.1, read as the reverse complement.
ATACCTACAAGTGTAGCCTTTT
>CAIRZD010000152.1 GCA_903882965.1 uncultured Bacteroidota bacterium | reverse complement strand
TGATAAAAAATCAGCCTGTTTTAAGTGATTTTTTTCATTTTTCGCATAATTAGCTATCGCATTACCAAACTATTTCCGAGCAAATCTTGTCTGATTTATTAGAAATATTTTATCACATTGTTGATAATATATTATTGCTGCCTAATAAAATATTTTTTTTCTATTATTAATTAGTATTTTTAGCTTTAAGGATATTTTATGAAAAAACTCCCCCTTTCCTTGCGTTGTCTAATTTGCATTACATTATTGTTATTACCTCAACTTAAATCTTATGCCTCGCATATATTGGGCACTGAGCTTACCTATACAAATGTAACTGGCAACACCTATAAATTAACTATGACTATTTATGGATCCTGTAGCCCAAGCTCTGCGCCTGCGTTCAGTACGCTTCCGTATGCCAGCCCACAAATATGCATCTATGATGGTAGCACTTATGTCATGTCTGCTAATCTTACAATTCAGTCACCTGATTCAGGTATAGAAGTTACCTCTTTATGTGCCGGTGATACCTCACAGTGTACAAATACTACTTCTACAAAGCCGGGTGTAATGAAATTTGTATACAGCGGGACTATTACATTACCTCATACATCTGCTACCTGGCGGTTTATATATAACGGATCCAATGGCACAGCTTCTGCCGCAGGGAGGGCAGCCAGTATTACAAATATTTCGGGATCCGGAGGTACAATTATGCAAATAATAGATACACTTAATAATAGTACCGTCACCGGAAATAATAGTGCCGTTTTTAATGTATTCCCTCCTCTTTATTATCTGATCAACCAATATGAAAGTTATGACCCCAATACCGTTGACCCTGATGCAGATAGTCTTGTTTTTTCATTGGTATCGGCCACAAATGGCACAGAAGTATGCGGCTCAATAGGGGGGGCTGTAACTTATTACTCTGCTTCTGCCTGGCCAGGGCAACCCTTATCTGCGGCTACGCCATTACAAGTAACTGCAGGTAGTTTTTATTTGAATCCTACAAATGGGCTGCTATCTTTTGTCCCCAATGTATTTCAAAGCGCTGATATAGTATATAGTGTCCGGGAATTCCGTGGAGGGGTATTTGTCGGCAGCACCCAGCATGAACTGATCATTGGTGTTTCCTCAGACTCATCCAGCACTTGTACCGGTACCCCTGATGCAGGCACAACCGTTGCTACCTATGATTGCATTGGAAATAAATATATACTCTCTTTATCAGGCTATTCCTGTGCCGGAGTTACATTGCAATGGCAATCATCACCTGACGAAATCACCTGGACCAACGTAACGGGAGCTGACTCCGCATCTTATTCTTTCAACACAGGTACATCTTTGTATTATCGCTGTGCTGTTAATTGTATAGCAAGTGGTATTGTAGCATTCTCAGCCCCCGCATTTATCCATGGTTATAGCGGGGTAGGGATAAATAGCCTTGTTGTTATTAATGCTGATACAGTTTGTAATGGTCCCGAGTTCTATGTGGGCATCTGTTCTGTTTCCCCGGCCTATAGTGTAGTTAGTTACTATGGTGATGGTACTTCAGATACCAATGCCCTAACAACAACTTCCGTATGCCATGCTGATTTCTTCCATACCTATGCGGCTCCAGGCACCTATTTTATAAAACAAATCTTGTACAATGGGGCTTTAGCTATTGATTCAGTTACGTTTTCCTATGAATACCTCTATTGCAGGACGTTGCCAATTAAATTTTACGATGATATGAATAGCAATTGTATTTTTGATTCTGGCGATGTTTACAACCATTTGCCAATTCGGGTTGAAGTTGATTCTAATTCAGTACCAATAGATACATTTACGATCACAAGTGGAATATATTATCAGGCCTATGGACCGCCAGGAACAATTTATGGATTCCGATTTATACCATCTTCTGTTTCGGGAGTTATCGCAACATGCCCTTCATCAGGTATACTATATGATACAATTCAATCTATTGTAAACAATTATCCAACGAGGTATTTGGGCTTAGAATGTTCATCTTCAGAGTTCGACCTATCAACGTATGCCTTATTCTGCGCAGGTACAGAAAGCGCACATGCAACTATAATAGTCAACAATACATTTTGCACTTCAGGGCCATCTGTTTTAACTATGACCTTTAGCCCAAAATATACTTATGCCAGTGCCAGCCGCACACCAACGTCAGTGATTGGAAATATTATTACTTGGGACCTGCCAAGTATGTCTTATTTTCTTACGATCCCTCCAATAAATGTATATTTCGATAGTTCATCAGTTGTATTCGGGGACACCATAAATACAGTTTACAGGATAACACCAATTATAGGTGATGCAGATACCTCCAATAATACATTCACGCGTAATGACACAGTGTATTCATCTTATGATCCCAATGAAATGTCTGTTACACCATCTGGAATTATCTCTGCCGGTGCGCAATTGCAATACACCATACTTTTTGAAAACACAGGCAATGATACAGCCCATGATATATATGTAATGGACACTTTATCTGATAATGTAAACACTAACAGCTTTGAACTTTTAGCAGCATCTGCTGTTATGAACATCGCACTATTCAATGATGGAGTGCATAATATCCTGAAATTTGATTTCCCGAATATTGATCTTTTAGATAGCAGCCACCACAATCAATGTGATGGTATGGTAATATTCAATATCAATGCAAAAGCAGGGCTGCCTAATGGCACTACTATCTTCAACCATGCGGGTATCTTCTTCGATGATAATCCGGTTGTACTGACAAATACAGTGGAAGATATTATTGGTACACCCCTGCTCAATACTACTGCCATAAACAATACCAAGGTAGAGATATACCCCAATCCCACAACCAATGTAATAACCATAAAAATGCAACAGGGCGCCTATTATGCTTATTCCATAACTAACACCATAGGCCAGGTAGAACTACAGCAACAAATAACCACTGCACAAACAAATGTGAATGTAAATATGCTGCCTGCCGGTGTTTATTATATTACATTACGAGGCAATAATGGTACTACTGTGCAAAAATTTGCGAAAATGTAACGCACGATTTAAAACATCTTTAAATACAATGGGTGCTCCTGATAAGGAAGCCGCCATTAATATTATATACTGTCCCTAATATCATACCCCATATGTCCTGCTTCAACTGATTTTTATTACATTTGTCCCCTCATTAATAATTTTTTACTAAAAAATACCTTTATGGCATACGATATAATCGTAATAGGAAGCGGTCCCGGTGGTTATGTAGCTGCTATTCGTGCGGCACAGTTGGGTTATAAAACTGCCGTTGTGGAGAAAGAAAACCTGGGTGGCATCTGTCTCAACTGGGGTTGTATCCCTACAAAGGCATTATTGAAAACTGCCAATGTATTTGAAAACTTTACCCATGCAGCCGACTATGGCATCGTGGCAACAGATTTTAAACCAGACTTTGGTGCTATCATTAAGCGCAGCCGTGGCGCAGCCGATAAAATGAGCAAGGGTGTGCAGTTTCTGATGAAGAAAAACAAGATCGATGTGATCATGGGGGCCGGCAAACTGAATGCTAAAAAAGAAGTGGAAGTAACCGGTGCTGATGGCAAGGTGGCCATTCACCAGGCACGCCATATCATACTGGCTACAGGGGCTCGTAGCCGCCAACTGCCTAACCTGCCACAGGATGGCAAAAAAGTTATAGGCTACCGCGAGGCCATGTACCTGCCGGAACAACCAAAAACTATGATCGTAGTAGGCTCAGGCGCTATAGGCGTGGAGTTTGCTTACTTCTATAACAGCATAGGTACCAAAGTGACAGTGGTAGAATTCATGCCGCGCATAGTGCCGGTAGAAGATGAAGACATATCGAAAGAACTGGAAAAGAGCTTTAAGAAAAAAGGTATTACGGTAATGACCAATGCCTCTGTAGAGAAATTAGATACATCAGGCGCAGGCGTTAAAGCGACGGTAAAAACCGCAACCGGCGATGTGGTGCTGGAGGCAGATGTAGTGCTGAGTGCCGTAGGTATTGCTGCTAATATTGAGAACATAGGCCTTGAAGTACTGAACATAAAGACAGACAAAGGAAAGGTACTTGTAGATAAATATTTCAAAACAAATGTAGATGGTATCTACGCCATTGGTGATATTACTCCCGGCCAGGCGTTGGCACATGTGGCCTCTAAAGGCGCTATCATTTGTGTAGAAGCTATTGCTAACAAAGAAGGCAAACACAAACACATGCCGGAACCGCTGGATTATGGCAATGTACCGGGCTGTACTTATTGCTCGCCCGAAATAGCAAGCGTAGGCCTGACGGAAAAACAAGCCAGGGATGCAGGTTATGAAATTAAGGTGGGTAAGTTCCCCTTCAGTGCATCAGGTAAGGCAGTGGGCGCAGGCGCTACAGAAGGCTTTGTAAAAGTGATCTTCGATGCTAAATATGGTGAGTGGTTAGGTACGCACTCCATTGGTTATAATGTTACAGAGACAATAGCCGAAACCGTTGTGGCCCGCAAACTGGAAACCACCTGGCAGGAAGTGCTGGACAGCATACACCCACACCCAACGATGAGCGAAGGCATCAAAGATGCTGTGGAAGCGGCGCTGGGAGAAGCGATACATTTATAATGGCTGAATTGCTTAATAGCGAAAAGGCTCAATGCATAAAAATGGCTGCTCTAAGGCAGCCATTTTTCATTTAATATACTTTACGTAACTTTATATTATGGGTATAGTATCTGCAAATATTATGTTGTCAAACGCCAGGGATTTATCTCTTAAACCTGTGGAAACGCGTTGCATTGTTGATACCGGTGCTACCTATTTGTGTATTCCGGGGGAAATTGCATTACAATTACGACTGGATGAGCTATATACACGTGAAGTGAAGCTTGCTAACGGGCAGGTAATTGCTGTACCATATGTTGGTCCTATACAAGTACAATTTGAGGACAGGGTTTGTTTTGTGGGTGCAATGGTATTGGGAGATGAAGTATTGCTTGGTGCAATACCTATGGAAGATATGGACCTTATAGTGCATCCAAAACTGCTTAAGCTAAGCGTTCACCCTGAACGCCCCAATTTAGCGAGGGGCTTGGCGATGTAATTTCAACTTTATTTCAAAAGCCCCAAAAACGATTTTCTTCTATTTGCTTTTAGAAGATAGCATTTAGACAAAATTTCCTTGCTTAATTCGCCAAATGAGATCAATGGGAACTCTTCTTTACTGTATAATTCAAGATACTTTGCTATCATGAACAAAATATCCTCGGGATCGGCAAAATATTTATCGCTGATAGTGAGTCCATACTCATCAAGATCATTGTTGTCAAAAGCTGCCCAAAACCCTTGGCTAAGGATTGAATTGAGTGACTCAATATCCTTGCCAATGGGAAGAATTGGCACTAAAGCTGCGGAGTTGTGTCTTTGCAAAGCTGTTTCTTCCCGAGACAATGGTTTCTTGAGAAAATAGTATGGCTCACTTGAGTAACCATCAAGATTTTCACCACAATAATCCAGGTTGTAATACAGTACATCACTATCATGCAAATGGAAAGATAATGCATAGGCATTAAGCAAGTTACTCATACCTTTGGTAGTATCATACAAATAGAAAGGGTTATTGATTCTAACGTTTAACTCGACGATGGAAACCCAATTGCCTTGACCTTCTGTAATCAAATAATAGACTCCATCATTGGCATAAATCTGTTCTGAAAAAAAAGAATCGAAATTAGAATTTGAGAATGGTATCTTTTCAAAGATGGAAACACCAAATTTCGACTTTAATAATGACTTCAATGATTGCACGACCTCTTGCTGACTTGCTGACTTCTTTTATAAATGTGTAGTGATGTATGAAAAAGGCCCATTGTTTGTTCTAGTATATTGTAATGAATATCTAAACAAAATAAAAGTATTACACCTACAACTCCGCATTGATCAAAAAGCAAAACACCTCTCCCGGCCCATGCACACCCACTACCAGCGTCTTCTCTATATCCGCTGTGCGGCTGGGGCCGGTGGTGAGATTTATCATTGAAGGCAAGTCGCTGCCATACTTTTTCTTCAGTGCGGCGAAGCCGTCTTCTATATCAAATACTACCTGGTTAGCGTATGCAAATACTATATGCACAGGGTAATATACCGGTGCCGTGCGCCCCATATTTTGCCTGCTGCTCAGCAGTATAGAACCGGTACGGGCCACAAGCATTTCGCAACCTGTGATACATGCATCTGCAGCCTCTGCCTTGGCATCAACCTCAGTAACAATATCTATCTTATGATTGTGAAACATTTTGAGCAAGCGGGCATCAGCACATAAGAGTTGTTTCCAGCCGCTGTTTTCGTAAAGTATATTTATGCTATCAAGAAGTTCCTGTTCATTTTCACAGAAGATGAATTTACCTCCCAGTTTTATAAACGCCTCTGCAAATACTTCCTCGGCAGCAGTCCGGTCGTTTACATAAACATTGTCAGATTCTTTTTCAGCCTCCGGAAATGGCATTGGCATTGGTTGCCCGCCCAGCCCTTTACGGATCCTGCCGAGTATATTCTCCCTTGCTACCGATGTTTTAAAAATCTGCATGCTTTAGTCGTAAGTCATAAGTCGTGAGTCCGCCTATGCACAGGTCAAAAGTATAAAAGTTAGAAGACTATTGTTATAAAAAATTTGCCCCGGCTATTCAAAAGCCAGGGCAAATATATTTTCTTTTAAATTTCCTTTCTAAAAATCCAGACTAACGACTAACGACTTATGACTCACGACTTTTTTAAGTATTCGGATTCAAAGCGCTTTCAGGCACAAGTGGCTCGTCTTCAGCAGCAACCGCATCTTCATATTGGCGTTTGCCTAAGAGCCGTTCCATATCATCTTTAAAGAGCACTTCTCTTTTCAGCAGCTCTTCAGCAATCATTTTCACGGCATCGGTCTTATCAACAAGCAATTGTTTTACCCTGTCGTATGCGCTCTCCACCAGTTTCCTTACTTCTTCATCTATCATCTTGCCGGTCTCTTCAGAATATGGTTTTGAGAACGAGCCTTCGCTCTGCGGATCATAAAATGATATATTCCCGATCACATTGTTCATACCATACATAGACACCATAGCATAAGCCAGGCGGGTCACATGCTGCAGGTCGCTGAGCGCACCGGTAGATATTTTACCGAATATCAGTTCTTCAACAGCCCTTCCTCCAAGTGACATACACATGTCATCGAGCAGGTGATCTGTGGTACGGATATAAACTTCTTTTGGCAGGTATTGCGCATATCCCAATGCTGCCACACCGCGTGGTACTATCGTAACCTTAACCAGCGGATGTGCATGCTCCAGGAACCAACCAGATACCGCATGCCCGGCTTCATGATAGGCTATGATGCGCTTTTCTTCGGGCAGTATTATTTTGTTTTTCTTTTCAAGGCCTCCTATTACACGGTCTATGGCGTCATTAAAGTCGCTCATATCCACTTCATTCTTGCCTTTACGGGCAGCGATAAGTGCCGCTTCGTTACAGATATTGGCAATATCTGCGCCGGCAAAACCCGGTGTTTGTAATGCCAGTTTTTTGATATTAAGGTCCTTCGATTTTTTGATGGGTTTCAAATGCACATCAAATATCTTTTCCCTACCCTTCACATCGGGTATATCAATAGATATCTGGCGGTCAAAACGCCCCGGGCGAAGCAATGCCGTATCAAGTACATCAGGGCGGTTGGTTGCTGCAAGCACTATGATCCCGCTATCGCCGCTAAATCCATCCATCTCTACCAGCAGTTGATTAAGCGTATTCTCGCGCTCGTCATTGCTCATCACTACATTCTTACCACGCGCACGGCCTATAGCATCTATTTCATCAATAAAGACAATACATGGCGCCTTCTCACGCGCATGCGTGAACAAAACACGCACACGCCTTGCACCCACCCCTACGAACAACTCCACAAAATCAGAGCCCGACATAGAGAAGAACGGCACCTGCGCCTCGCCTGCCATAGCTTTGGCAAGCAGCGTTTTACCCGTGCCGGGAGGCCCTACCAGGAGCGCACCCTTCGGTATCTTACCACCAAGCGCTGTATACTTCTTCGGATTTTTGAGGAAGTCAACGATCTCCATCACTTCTACCTTAGCTTCATCAAGGCCGGCAACATCATTGAATGTGATATTTACACGTGTACCTTTTTCAAAAAGCTGTGCTTTCGACTTACCGATATTAAATATCCCACCGCCTGCACCACCACCACCGGAGCCCATCTTGCGGAAGATGAGGAAGTACATAGCTAACAGGAAGATAACGGGCAACAGGAAGGTCTGCAATAAAATATGCAAGTAGTCGCCCTGCTGGTCATACATTACCGGCACTTGCTCTATAGGTACTTTGTTAGTCTCGGCAATAGCTTTTTCAGCTTCGTCAAGATCTTTACCAAAACGATCTACTGTACCAATTTTAAATGTAAATGCAGGAGTTTTATCATTATTGGCTGCGCTATTTGCAGGTACTTTACTGCCTGCCTGTGGCTGTGCTACTACGCCCGGTTTCAGGTAAACCTCCACATGATCATTATTAATAACGATCAGTTTCGCTACCTGCCCTTTGCCCAGGTAATCTTTGAAATCCTGAAAGCTATGCTCAGCAGTAGAAGCGCCGAAATTACCGCCATAAAGCTGTGCACCCAGTATTGCCAGTAATATGAGCCCATATATCCAGTATATATTGAACTTCGGCCCTTTCTTGGGAGTATTTGGATTATCATTTCCCGGCAGCAAATTCTTTCCGGGCTTCTGTTTATTATCTTCCATTTTATCTATTGATCGTTATATAGTCTTAGTATTGTCTTCACTTAATCTTTTCTGATCTACTTAACCAGCTAATCTGCTAATCATCAAATCTGCTAATCTTATTTAAACTCTGTTCGCGGCGCATCTTCCCACAAACTTTCCAAACCATAAAACATTCTCTGTTCATGCTGGAAAATGTGTACCACTACGTTTACATAGTCTACTAATGTCCAGGTATCCCCTTGCTCGGCATGGTAAGGCCTTTCGCCGCATTCCCTTTCTACTGCTTCTTCTATACTTTGATATATTGCCTTTATCTGGATGTTCGATCTCGCTTCACATAAAATAAAAAAATCAGCTACTGCTTCGTCGATCTTTTTAAGGTCCAGAGAAACGATCCCTTCACCTTTTTTATCCTGTATGGCGTTTATGATGCTTTTAAATAGCTTACTATTTTTAGTCAGGCGGGCAGGTGCCTTTTTTCTTTCCTGCAAGGCAATAATTGCTTTCTCCAAATCTTATATCTTATTTTTGTATTGGTAATCCTCAATAGTTTATCAAAATTATAAATCTTTTTGCACTAAACCTCATGCCTTTCTCACATTTACCTATAATAGAACTTGATAGTATTGATAGCACCAATAACTATGCCATGCAACTCATAGATGCCAATAAAGCACAGCATGGCCTGACAATTGTAACCCAAAGCCAATCTGAAGGCAAGGGCCAGCGGGGTAAATCGTGGCTGGATGCACCCGGCCAAAGCCTGCTCATGAGCATAATTATACTCCCCCAAAAGGAAATAAACCACCAATTTGTATTTAACGCAGCCGTGGCTGTCGCAATTGCAAATGTTTTACAAAATTCAGATCAAAGCTGGGATGTACGTATTAAATGGCCAAATGACATTATTATTAATGCCAAAAAGGCAGGCGGCATTTTAATAGAAAATATACTCCGCGGCAGCCGCTGGACACACAGCGTCGTTGGCCTGGGGCTAAACGTAAAACAGGCTTCTTTCCCCGATACCCTGCCTTTTGCCACCTCCCTCAAAATAGCCTCAGGGAATGATATAGACATAACAAAACTCCGTAATGACATACGTGAAAATATTATTGTATCTGCCCCATACCTACTACCGCCTGAAAAGATAATGGCACAATACAACGAATACCTCTACAAACACAACCAAAAGCAAGCTTTTAGTGATACCACAGGTACATGGGAAGCCACAATACTGAACGTACACAAAGATGGCACCCTCGAAGTGCAATTGAACGATGGCACCACTGCCTTTTACCATCATGGGCAGGTAACCTGGGATTGGGCTGCTTAAATTCAATTCTTGCCAAACCAAATTGATAAAACCTCTTTCTCCATAAATAAAGACCTTGTGTAGTTTATTCTTTATTAAGGATTCTTGCCATTACGATAATATATGTATTTGCGATAAAATGATTAAATTACATTAGATTTATCTATAAATACCTCTATGAGAAGTCTATTTTATATTCTCATTTTTTTATTACTCCCTGTTCTTTTAAAAGCGCAGCCTGACATACACATTGTTGCTGCAACAGATACAATTTGCAACGGAACATTCGCTGATTTTACTGCTTCCACATCCGGCACATCATATCCATATTATCAATGGACTATAAACGGTATAAATACCGGTACAGATAGCACCGTATTTACTACTGACTCTCTTCATAATGGCGATATTGTATTTTGCCGGCTTACCAACAGCACAGGTGACACTATTTTAGCGACTTCCGACAGCATCACTATTACTGTCATTCATATTCCCTCCGCAGGAATAATAATAGGCCCGGGGGAGGTATGCCTATATGCAACTATGATATTAACAGACTCGGTGACAGGCGGTGTATGGGGCGCTACCAATTCCAATGCAAGGGATTCATCTGGTTTTATTAAAGGACTATCGGTAATGCAAGGTTTCGAAAGTAAGCCTGGCCCGGCACCTGACACTATAACTTATATAGTATCAAATTCATGCGGCTCAGACACAACTTATAAACCAATACAAATTGAACCATTACCAGATGCATATTTTGAGTTTGGTGGTGGGCCTAACTGCATTGGAAATGGCGCATTAATTAACAATGGGTATGGAATTAACGGTTATATCTATGCAACAAATAGCAATGCTTCTGTAAGTAGTCTTGGTGTATCTTTCAATCATGTTGGATATGATCTAATTGTTTGTGTTGATAGTGGTTACTGTGGCATAAGTAGAGACTCCCTTACGATATATATTTCCTCAACCCCTACCATTACACCTATTATATCATCATCAACAGTATTGTGTGCCGGCTTACCAATTACTTTAACGGATTCATCTGCAATTATGTATTCTTCTGGCTGGAGGATAAGTAATAATAATGCACACTTAAGCTATGTCAACATATACACTGATAGACTTACCGGAACAATGCCAGGCTTGGATACAATAACTTTTGATCTCTCAAACCAATGCGGCTCTGCTTCCTCTTCTATTGTTGTTACTGTTACCCCTCCATACCCAATTGAAAATATTAGCAATGTTTGCACCGGTAAATCTTATATAATCCATGATAGCACAACAGGGGGCATGTGGAGCAGCACAGACACTATTATAGCAATCATTAACCCATATACAGGTGTCATTACTGGTATATCACAAGGCATTGACTCCATTAAGTATACATTGCCTAACGGCTGTTTTGCAACAACAGCAGTAACTGTAAATGAATCTCCAAGCCCAATTAGCGTATTGCCAAATCTTATTTGTATTGATTCCGCAATCTCACTTCCCAATACAAGCCAGGGTATATGGAGTGTAGATACTTCTTTTTCCATTGCATACACTTTGCACGATATGCTGTATGGAAAGAATCCGGGTTATGCCAGACTCTTCTATACAATTCCGGATGGTTGCTATGATTCTATTGTAATAGGTGTTATTGATTGTGGGATTTTCGAGAATATTTTCCCAAACCCTTCCACTGATGAGGTAACTATACAGGTAAATACCCGGCTATATTTTTCTTACTCTTTTACAAATATTATTGGGCAGGTATTATTTCAACAACCAATTAATAGCCCATTAACAACAGTAGATATTTCATTTCTGCCGCCTGGCGTTTACATTATAACTCTATACGGTGATCGAGATAGATACGTCACCAAATTCGTTAAAAAATAAGTTCAAACAAAATCAACATTATATTTCTCCTTGTATTGTAAAACATAAATAACCCCCGATGCGCTTATAGCATTGGAGGTTATAAAGTCTAATCCGGTTTTTTGAAATTATTTTACCTGGCAATTACAATTTTCTTTGTTACAGCAACTGTTTCAGTCTGTACCCGCACCAGGTAAATACCCGCTGCCAGGTCATTTACCGGGAAAGTAACAATTGATTGATGAGCCGGATCTACCGCATGGAGCATTCTGCCCTGCATATCCATAATGCATATTCCTGTTGCATTAATGCCCGGCATAGCTATCGTGATCATATCATTTGCTGGGTTTGGATAAACGTATACATCCTCAGCCGATGGACTCACTGTAGCCACAGAAGTAGGGAAACCTACATTTATCAATACCGGGTTGCTGTAATAATCGCTGCTCGTAGTATGAAAATTTCCAGCACCATTATATTGGTGCTGTATTTCCAGCGAGTATAAGCCCGCGGGGGCGGTTATGTGACTGGTGGAGAATGTATAAGTAGCGCCTATGGCTGTAGTATCAATAGTTTGGCTTGTATACTGCTGCACTGTATATTTTGTTCCGGTGGCAATATTTATCAGCACTGCCTGCACTGTACCGCTGAAAGCAGTTGTGCCCTGGTCGCCTATTATTGTTGTTACAGATAGCGAACCACCTGATGGAATAGTATGGCTGCCTACATGTAGGGAGTCATACAATGCAACATCTGTATCATTATTGATCCCCATCGTAGTGTAATTGATCAGACTGCCGTTATTAGCCACAGGGGTCCATGCGCTGCCACCCGTAGCGCGGTACAACACCTTTATACTGTATATATAAGGCACCATTGCTGCCATACCTGCCGAACAGTTAAACGTAAGTGCTGCTGTGCTGTCGCCCGCAGGTATTGTTTCGCCGGTAAGCGTTGCCATTGTGCCTACAAGGGTATTGCTCGAATCATAAACCTGCGCACAAAAGTCTCCGCTGTAACTTGTACTGCCCGAATTTAGTATCTTAGTAGTTATTGCAAATGGCGAATTGTAGGGCATCGGAGAACTTACATTTGCGTTTAGCGTAGCCAGTAATTTCAGGTTTCCGGGTGTGGAAGGAAAGCTATCCGGCTCAATACCTATTATTGCACCCTGGTCCAGGTTCAGGTTGCTGCCTAATGAAGAAGGCGCCAGGTTATCTACTGTATAATAGGCGTCATTAGAGCCACCCCATCCCCAATTGAAATGGAACATATTGCCGGATGTTTCCCATCCGTCACATACCCAACAATGGCCACCGGCATTAGCCGGTTCTTCGCCGTCATATATAATGGGGCGGCCTGCATTTAATTCTGTTTGCAGCAAGGCTATCCAGTTAGCTTCCGTTACACTGTCTATATTCAGATCGCCATAACCTTCCTTTTCACCAAAGCGTGGAATGCCTTTCAATGAAGGTTTATAATGAAAGTATGTGGGCAATGCGTATTGTGCACAGTTAACACCATACGTTTCCATAGAGAGCACATAAGCGCCGCTTTCAGCAGAAGAGTAAGACATATCAACGCTTATCCCTGCATGCAGCATTAAGGTAGCAACTGCATTAATTTGGGCTGTTGAACTAATGAACGTAAGCGCGCCCGGCATCAAAGACCATTGATAAGCCATAGCACCGTAATTTGCAGTAAGCGTTGCCCCTGATGTTGGGTCGGTATAGGTATGTGAGCCCGCACCAACCGATGGCCAACTCCAGAATTTCATTACTTGCGCCATAGCTGTAGCCACACAACCGGTAATAGATAAGCCAGCCGTAAGCGTCGTATTAGGGCAGAATTTATTATAAGTAGCAGGTCCGAAATACCCCGACTGGTTCCAGGTGATGGTGTCCAGCAATGGCGATACACCCGTTGCTGTGGTTCTGGCAGCTGTCCTTGTAGCACCATTTTCCAGTTCCTGCCAGCGCTGTATAGTGCTTGGCTTGGCTGCTACATCATTAGCTATAACAGCAGATATCTGTTTTTGATACCCGTTTATCCAGAATTTAGTGCTGGGTGCAATGTCATTAATAGTAAAGGTCGATTTATTGGAATAAGCAAGTATAGGAATAACATTATCATCTCCCGATACCATTACAAAACCCTTACCTCCCACAATGTTAAACACATAATAATCAGTCACCACACCACCGTTTACAACCTCAGTTGCAGTATAGGCAAGAGCTATATCTGATGCACTTTTTACACCGGCAACACCTGCTGAAATAAGAAAATTACCACCCACGGTCCGCGCAGTATTTTCATCAACGGCCTTACCATGCGCTGCAAAACCGCATCCTACCATTGTTAAAATAGTAAATAATTTCTTCATAAAAATTTTCCCGTTTTCTTAAAATTAGTAAAAATTTACATCCTAACAATAAAAAAGACGGTTTTTAGTAATATTTTGGGGTCCGGGCATCCCGCTATTAGCACGGTCCCTGTCCAGCCTGTCCTGAGCAACAGTCGAAGGATTGGCACCCTTGTACTTGTGGTTCTTTACTGCGCTTATCCCACCACACACTTCCACCACAATATGTAGATCATGCAATTCTATTGTCCATTTGATTTTTCTTTTGTAAACTTTGTAAAAAATATCACTATGCTTTTCCAATCCTCGTTAAATGCACAGTACAAAAGGTATACTATTTTTTTATTTTCTATCTTTTTTTTATTATACTGTATGTAGTCAAACTAAAGTGGACTTTTTGTTAGATAGTGTTTCTTGATTTTACGAAGTTAAATTAAAAGTTTTTAGTTTTCAAGTGATAGGGGCT
>CAIRZD010000151.1 GCA_903882965.1 uncultured Bacteroidota bacterium | reverse complement strand
TGATTTGATTTTTTAGTTAAATTGCAATAGTTTTTATTCTATCCAGAAATTATATCTGCTTCCAAAATTTACCTATGAAAAAACTTATTCTCCTTTCATTTTTCGCTGTCAATATTCTAAACGCACATGCACAGGTAACCGGGTTGGATGAAAAATTCAATTCTAATTGTGCTGTTAGCGGTGAAAATTACCCCAATAACTGGAGCGAATACGACATCTATTCCTATCCGAAAATTGCATGGACATGTGGCCCGACGGAAGGCCGGGGAACATTACCAACAACTACATCGCCTGGTATTATGTGTAATAATTATGATGATGTAAATTTCTATGTGGATACAGCATGGCTTTTTACGCCCCTGTTGAATTTAAACTGGATTTCAGGTGATATTTATCTTCAGTTTGATTCAAAATTCACTAATGATGCCGCAAGATTATCTTTGTTAGTTTCTAATAACTATCAAGTCGGATGGCCACCTGATACGGTTTTAAATGTTCATACTTGGTATGATGTTACTTCTGCCACAACCCCTGTTTTGGGTAATACAGGTTCGTCAGATTGGGTCACACATGTAGTTGATCTCACGCCCTATAAGGCTTCCCCTATGTATGTCGCATTCAGGTATACTTCAAATGCTACCAGTTCAGGCACCTGGATCATTGATAATGTATTAACAACCCAGGTGCCGTTTACCGGGGTTCCTGTTGTGCAAAAAAATGCATTATTATTATCTGTAGTTGGTAACAGCACTCCGGATCATATAAAGCTGTCTTACAATGCTCCGGATGTAGCAACATATAAACTTGAAATGTATGATATTATGGGCCGTATTATACATCAGGAAGCAATAAATGCACAACTTGGAGCAAGTATTTATGATATCAACGGACTTGATCTGCATCAAGGAATGTACTTGTTAAAAATGGATGATGGGGCTAATTACAGCATTGCAAAAGTAATGATCAGGTAAAATATATGATTTTACCACTTTTATACGTTGTTCACTCCCTCACTGGCCCAAACAATGAATTTGGGTTTATTATTGGGAATTTTCTATCTTAGCACAAATATTTTGTATGAAAAAAGGCATTTTTTCAGTTATTATTCTTTTAAGTTGTTGCGTAATATTCTCGGGTTGTATAAAAACATCTCCAATTGTATTTACAATTAACCCTTCCATGACTGCTAATATTGGTAGCTATGACTTTATTGCATCTTCAGTAGTGCCATCTACCCTTGATACACAAATGCATGATTCTACTACAACCCTGATTATCACAGGTTATTCATCAGATCCATTGTATCCTAAGGATAAGATCGTTCTTTCCATTACAAAATATAAGGCGGTTACAGGTACCTGGTCTATCGTTCAGGGGCAGGCAACAGCCACCTATTATCATACTATTAGTGCTACCACAAGTGTTAACTATGCGTTGGGAGGGATTGTATCTATATCAAATGTTACCTCAACAAGCCTGATCGGTTATTTTTCATTCAATACCGATAGCCTTGCAATAACTCATGGATCGTTCAATGTAGGCTTGCCATAATTTTTTTGTATTTTCTCAGGATATATACCATACGAAAGTGCGCTGTTTAGCGTTATCTTTAGTATAAATTATGAAACGGATTTTTCTCATTATTCCAATTTCCATTTGCCTTGCTTTACCTGCATGCAAAAAAGTTAGTGGCCCTGCTGATGGGAATAGCGTGCAGCCTAATAATAATTTAGATTCAACAATATCTATCAATGCTACTATTAACGGACGAACCTGGCAATCAGATTCGGCTTTTGGCTATTATGTCAAATATTCAGGTAATGATAGCGGTGTTGTTGGCTTGCAGATAACAGCTACTCAAACACTTAATGATACGCTTAGCTCTATAAGTTTTTATATTAGTAACTATACCGGGCCCAGCATCTATACGATCGATCCGCCTATAAATACAGCTACTTACTATAATATTGGGAACAACAGAAACTTTGCAAGATCGGGGCAAATAAATATCACAAGCGATACTGCTTATTCTTTAAGAGGTACTTTCTACTTCACTGCTGATACATTTACGATCTCAAGCGGCAAGTTTAATGTGGCGTTGCCATAATAGAAATCATTATTAGATAAAAAAATCCTCCACTAAAAAGATGGAGGATTTTTTTATACTAGTTATTGTTATTTTATATCCGGATGTGGTGGTGGGACATTTGAAGAACCTGATTCATCAATATTTGCAGAGCGGTAAGTAACTATATTTTCATCTCCGGCCTCACCATATTTGAAAATAAAACGATCACGGCTGATGTTTTTCTTTTCGCTCATAAATTCAATTACTGAATTTACATGCTCCCATGAATGTTGTTCTTTTATTTTGCTGCCGCTACCACCGCCTAATATCACCACCTTACAATTAGGGTTGCCCTGCATTTGAGCCGCTAATGTAGATAATTGCACTTCCATAGGAACACTTATATTGTTTGAACCTCCGGGGAAAAGAAGTGTTCCCGCGCCAATATTACCGCATGCATTTTGTTTATTGTTAAGGTCCTTACAGCCATCAGGGCATGGACATTTACCAACCCCATCTGCATCTACCGGTTGGCATTCGGTAGGCGTTATCAGTTGTTTATCTTTATAGTCAGGTACGCCATCGCCATCTGTATCCAGAGGGCAACCATGTACATCCACTGCTATTCCCGCAGGCGTGTGCGGGCATTTATCAAATTGGTCAGTAACCCCATCGCCGTCCTCATCTGGCAAAACAGGGTTTGGTAGGATCATATGGCGGGGATAGGACAGTTCGCTATAAGCATGATCCAACGGATTTATCCAGTAAAGTGGCTCAACAGATTTCTTTTTAGTTTTTAAGTTATAATTGATGCTTACTGATAGGTAATTTATAGCGTCGGCTGCTTTGCCCCGGGCTACAGTATTTCCCAACGCTTTGCCAAAAGGTGATCCGTCTATGTATGCATCTGAGGTAAACGTGTATCGCTCTTCCAGTTGCACGTTGAATTGTTTGTTTATTTTATATTGTGCACCTGCGCCTACGCTTGGTGCAAAATCAAGTGTCTTATGATCTAATATGGTAGCACCGCTATTATTGGCCGCAGCAGTTTCATATGATTTATCCATATGGCTTTGAAGATATTTGCGGATCTTATTTTTATTGCCATTTGGAACAGAATCGAAAACATTTGAATAAGGTGCATACCCGCTGGTAAGTGCATTAACGCGTGTTTTATAACCGAGTGCACCTACACCAAAAAAGCCAAAGAATGAGATGGAATTTCGTGCATGGTGAAAATTAATATTATACGCATTGAACATAAGGTCAAGAGAAAGCTGCGAAGATTCCATGCGCGTAGCCCTATAAACAGGGCTTGCGGGGGAAGAACTTGTGGCATATTCAAGGGGCACATACCCAAATTGAGTGTAAGGGCCATCGTAGCTGGTCGTAGGTTGCCTGTCTAAATTTTTTGCAACGCCATATATATATTGCATGCGTAATGAAAAAATATATCCTAAAGATTTACGCACGTTCACACTTATGCCTCCACCACCTTTTTGCCATAACATCAATGTTGGCACATTGCCTATCAGGTTATAAAGCCCAAGCCCAAGTCCAATTTCCCACTGGTTACGTGGTTTGGGAGGGAAGATCTCCTGGTGATCTACATATTTATGAAATTGTTTACGACGGAATTTCGGATAATAGGCAGAGTCTAAAACGTCATAATTTTTGCCCCTGTAAGTCATATCCCGGTTAGACCACTGAAGGCCTGGAGTTGGAGTAGTAGTTGCGGTTGCAGTTGCTCCCGGAGTTTGGGGTTGGCTTTCCTGGGCAAAAACAGATTGGGTAATGATGGCAAAAAAAACGGCAAGTAAAAAAAACTTCTTATCGAGCATAGAACGTGTATTTGTATTCGGCATTTCTATAATACTATAAAAATACATAAACAAAGGTATATAGGAGCTATCCAAAAAACAAACTGCAATATGAAATAACCGCTATTTTGTCATTTTATTGTGTATAATGATCGTACCAGTAAAAAAAATGGCCTTAATAAAATTCTTATTTCGACTTTTACATTTATTTCGCAAATAGTTTGTAAAAACTTTTGTCGGATATAAACTTCAGATAATCAATAAATATTTGTTTCCGGCAATTTTTTCTATCCTCGATATGACCGGGGACTGAAATTTTTATTTGCCGGATAACACTTTTAAGATAAACAATGGAAC
>CAIRZD010000150.1 GCA_903882965.1 uncultured Bacteroidota bacterium | reverse complement strand
TAATTCAAAGTCTTGCCTACCTCTTCTATCATTTTGCCAAGCCTAACCCCAGTATCAGGGTCTACGGCATAAATCTCCTCAGCTAGTTGTATCAGCTCTTGCAGCATTTATTACTCCTTTACGGGAATAGCGTGGTGCGCTAATCTTTTTTACGCAGAGCACACATTTAAATCGATTAACTTTGCCTTTATTACTTTTCACCATTTGGCCTCCATGTGGATCACGATAAGATCCGCAAGAGGAGCAATACTTCTTTTCTAACTTATCGTCAAAATCAACAAGCCCAGCAAATGGAATGGGTTCAATCACTTTTCTTCCTTCTTTTAATAGGTGGCAATCCAACTGTGGGCTGGGGATCTTTAGCTTCTACAAGAGCATCTGCTATTTCCCATACTTGTTCAGCAGTCCAACTTTTTCCAGACATAATTTTGCCAGCCACAATAAACATAGCAAAACACTTTCTCAAGTCATCATCATTCATCTCTACTCCTATAGGCTTCCGCCAGTTTTAATATAAATCTGACATCACCAAAATATTTACGTACTTCTGGATCTTCTGGGGTTCCACGCATAGCATCTTCAACCTTTTGTCTTTCACTATCAAACCGCCTAATCATTGCGCTATTAGGATTGTTTTCAAGTGTTTTCTTTTCAACATGATCTTTATTAATCAAATCAAAACAAGGTTCAATGTGCAATTTTCTACGATATTTAAGGTAATCCAAAGTTTTGACTACATCAGGAATTTGTAAATTACTGACATCAGAAGCCATCAAAAGGTAAAGTAATCTCATAATTACCCAATCAACTTCTTTAGCCTGTTTGATTGATTTCATTTTGCTTTCCTCAATAAAGCTTTTAATTTGCGTTTAGCATTTCCATATGATTTACGAAAAGCATATACGGCCTTTTCTTCTTCCATGTTAGATTCAACTGCAGCAGTAGCAAGCACCATACTTAAAGCAGACAAAATAATTGTTATATCAACTTCTGCTTTTGGAAGTAAAAATTGAAATATTTCTTTTGCCAACTCTTTGGTTGGATCTTTTAACTTTTCTTGCAAAGCTGCTTCCATAAATTCTGGATCACCAATTATGCTCATTTGGACTCCAGTAAATCAATTTTTTCAGCCAATATGGAACCCAAGTCTTTACCTTTAACGGCAATCATCTGGGCTTCTTCGCAGTCATATACAACTTTGGCTGCATCTGATATACCTCGGTTATATCCCAGCTTATAAGCATCTTCACCATCGCATAACATAGTGATAGCATCACGGATTAAGACTGAGGCTTTGCGTTCTTTTGCAGCAGCCTTTAGCTTTAAGTAATACTCCTGTGGGATATAAACCGAATACGGTACTAATTTTTTGCTTTCCATTCGTTGTATTCCCTAAATAATTTATCAAGTAATGCTTGTGCGTTATGGTTTGTTTTAAGATCAGCCCTGGACGGAATGTTTAAATAATTCCTTACCCATTCAGTAGCCTCATCCAGATCCTCATCAAAGATCTGCTCTTCGGCATATAAGTATTTCCAGAATTTAGGATCACGGCAGAGTAAACCAGCGATACGAATTGCCCGATCTCCAGCAAACTCTTCCTGTTTATCAATAGGTTTCTCATCGGTTCCCAAGCGCACCAATACACATTGGTATCGAGCCCCAACGAAATCCCTGAGAAGATCCTCAGGAATATCGTCTGGGTGCAAAGATAATGTCAGGACATAACCTGTCTTATCTTGTTTAAGCGCAACATTAACTG
>CAIRZD010000149.1 GCA_903882965.1 uncultured Bacteroidota bacterium | reverse complement strand
TATACCGTATTATAAAATTTTTAAAACAAAACTGTATGGCAAAGATAGGGAACACCATCGCTACATTATTGATAGGGGCAGCAGCGGGAGTTGCTGTAGGGTATTTATTGGCAACTGATAAAGAAACCCGCCAGGAAGACCTGGAGAAGCTCAAAAAAAACCTTAACAATTTAAAAGGTAAGATCACGAAGAAAGGAATGGATATGGAAGAGGAGATCTATCATTCTTAGTACTAAACATACCTGATGAGTATACTAACACAGCTAAAAGAGAAGGTAACGCAATATCTGAACGTTTATATAAAATTGCTCAAAGTCAATTTTATTGGGCGTAGCGCTAACTTATTTAGTTATTTTTTCTTTTCGCTTATATGTTTATTCATTTTCTTTTGTATCATTTTATATACCGGGTTTGGACTTACTGAAGTATTTGCAGATGCCGGGTTATCTAAAACGGCTTCATTTTTCATTGTAACCGGTATTTATATTTTATTGCTGGCGATAGTGGTAGGGCTTCGTAAGCCGATCACCCGTTTTTTTGCGAGTGGATTTATAAGAGTGCTTACTGAGGGTGATGATGAAGTTGAAGAGCAGGAGCTCCCATAATTTTCTTATATAAAAAGAATGAGGCTTTACCCCAAAAGACTGCGTAATATAGAAGACCTGGAACGGGAGAAAAAACGCCTGCTCAAGGAAAGTAAGCGCATGGAAGAGGATGGCTTTTTATCGCTGGAAGGTATTTTAAGTAATAAGCCAGGTAAAGACGGTGGTGATCCGGGGCTGTTTGATCTTTTGCCTACATCAAACCCTTTGGTTGCTGTTGTAATAAAATTAGTAAAGAACCGGTTATTTAATAAAGATAATAATTCAAAGACAAGTAATGCAATACCCGCTGCCGAAGAAAAGCCCGGTAAGAACCGACTGAAGTCAATTGCGGTTGAATTTATTGGAGGGTATTTGAAGTGGAAAGCAATAGAGTTTTCGTATAAAGGCATCAGGCTACTGATAAAAAGGCGCAAAGAGAAAAGGTCTGCCGATCAATAACAGTTACCTTAAATAGTGTTTCTCCAAGGTTTATTTATGATGATTACATTTCATGCAGGGCAACTATAGGTATGTGTGTATGATGAGCCATTGCTTTGCTGTGACTCTTATGGAAAAGGCCTTCAAAAAAAGAATATTTGCGGGGGATCATTACCAACCAGTCAATCTCGTTTTTACTGATAAAATCTTCTATAGCGCTATTAATGTTTACTTCATAAATGGTATGGAAATGCGGATTTGCAGGGGCAAGTATTTGCTGCGCCAGCTCGTCTGTTATGGGTAAATTATCGCGGTTTAGCACATCTTCCTGGGCATTAAGTATTTGTAGTTCTGCGTTCAGCGCCAGTGTTATGTCTCTTAATTGAGTGAATGCGATATCATTACCTTCGTGTTTATTATCAAATGCGAGGCATATTTTTTTGACTTGCTTGTAAGTAACGCCGGGGGGGATTGCCAGTACAGGATATTTAAGGTGTTTGAATGCTGCCAACACGATGCTCTCCCAGTTATTGTTTTCGCCGGTATTGCTATTGCCCAGCACTACAAGCCATGGTTCTGAGTTGTTTTTGACATACTCTTCAAGGGATTTAATAAGATCGCCATCGATAACTATACCTTGTATATTTAATGTAGGGTAAGCGGTTTTAAGCCGTGTTACTAACTTTTTCATTTGCATGTCCAAGTCATCTTCTGTATCATTGATAAGGTTTGCAGGCAGTGGGATGTCGCTAAACATAACCGGGAAAACAAAGGAATGTATAATAGTAAGTTGTGCGTTTTGTGCTATTGCCAGCCGGCAAGCATAATTTGCAGCGTTTTCTGCTATTGCAGAAAAATCAGTAGCAGTGATGATGAGTGGCATAGCGATGTTTTTATGAAAGATATAAAAAACATGCCGTAAAGTGAAATTGTTGTTTAGCAGATGATAATTAGTTGATTTGATAAATACGGATAAAAAAAGCCCCGGAATCCGGGGCGAAAACTGATTTGAAGAACAAATTATTTTGTTATTTATTTTTCCCCGGGATAAGCCGGAATGCTTTTTTGAAAACACAGCCAACGGTGCTTAACAGGATATTGAAATCAAGCCAGATACTGCGGTTTTTCATGTAATAAATATCCCACTGTATACGCTTACGCAGTTCACGTTCTACGCTTATTTCGCCTATGTAATCTTTTATTTGCGCCATGCCGGTCATTCCGGGTTTTACTTCGAGGCGTAAGTTATAGTATGGGATACACTCTGAATAGTAACGAGTGTGAAATAACATGTGTGGCCTGGGGCCAATGACGCTCATATCCCCGAGAATGACATTGAAGAATTGAGGCGTTTCATCTATGTGTGTTATTCTGAGAAATTTACCGATGGCTGTAATTCGTTTGTCGTTAATAGATACTTGCTTTATATCGGCTTCGTCGTTGATGTACATGGTGCGAAATTTAAAGCAATTAAATTCCACGCCCATATAACCGGTACGTTTTTGAATAAAGAAAACGGGGCCTTGGGAGGTTATTTTTATTAATAATGCAATGATGGGTGTAAGCCAAGACATAACTAATAAAATAAATAATGAAGACAGGACAACGTCTAATACCCTTTTTACGGTATAATAATATGTTGCTGGCTCATGCTCAAGGTATTGTTGATTCATGGCATGAAACATATACCTTATGCTGGCCATATCAGACTGCGGAATGACTTGTGCGGGGGACCTTTCTATTGTAATATCCAGAGTTGCCTGTTCTTTCATTTAAAAAATAAGTAAGATTTCAGTTATTGGCTGCAAAAATCGTGCTAATTTTTCAAAATTAAGAATATAATTCAGCATTATTATTTTCGGTTATGTTAAAATACTTTCAAAATTTAAATATTGATAAGTTATATGTGTTTATCTCATTTTGAGCAGTTAACGTATTATTTTATTTTAATAATGTGATATTATATTTTGAAATTCAGGGGTAGGTATTTTTAAGCAAGGCTATAAAGAAGGCAAATGCTTGTATCGCGCTTATGTTTTTTTATAAACAGTGTGAATGAATTGAGCATAATGTGCAAAGTGCGTGTTGCAGGATAGATGTGAATCTGTGAAGGTATTTAGGGATACGTAAAAAATATTATCGAGGCTTAGTATGGTATGAGAATAATATCTTTACACAAATTTTAAATTGTATAAAAGGCCAAGTATGAATTTTTCCTTAAACAAGCCCAATAAATCAAGAGATATAGTACTGATCTTTTTGATTGTTTTGGGAGCCCTTTTATACAGAAGATTTGATGCTTTTACACGCCCGCAACTTTGGGCAGAAGATTATGCAATTTATTTCTTACAGTTTGAACAGTATGGTTTTAAAGCGTTATTTATGCCATATGGTGGGTATTTGCATTTTGTACCGAGGCTGGTAGCAATGTTTTGGGGTATTCTTCATGTGAATTACTTATACATACCTATTTGTTATAGTATCAGTGAATTCCTGATTACTTTCTTTATTGCCATAAATATATGGAAGACCTGTGTATACCTGGATATAAAGCACAAAATAGTTTATGCTACATTTTTTTTATATCTGCCGGTAGGTTCGGATATTTATATGAATCTGACCAATATTAATTGGATCGTATCATTATACCTTATCAATTTTCTTTTTACCAGATATACAGACCATACTAATAAAAATTATTATTTAAACCTGGTCGCCCTTTTGCTCATTTCACTTTCCGGACCTTTTTCGACTTTATTATTGCCCTTAATTGTTGTTGTAATAATACTGGAACGAAAAGATTTAACCTATAGAAAGATAGTTCCACTTAGCCTGATCTTAGTAGGGGGTATAATACAGTTCATTTTCATAAAATTTATAGATACTGATTTTTATCGGGGACAGCCCGGGCCACCTGAGCAGTATCATTTCTTTATGCTCATCACAAAAAACATGAGTGAGTTTTTATTCATGAAGTATGGTTTTATGCAATGGTTATCGCAGGGGGCTATGATGTTCATTTCATTTATTGTCTTTCTCATTATTGTGTACATTTTCATAGCCAGGTATGTTAAAATGGATAATAAAAGACGATACCTCCTTCTTTGTTATGCCGTCATTGCATTTTGTGCATATATAAAAGCGTATTGGCCTAATGAATCGAAAGTTTTGGCTTTAGATAATGCACGATATTATTTCATACCATACGTCTGTATTACATGGTTAATGATCATATCATTTGATAAGAAAATAACACCGTTATTTATTGGGTTATACCTGGTATTTTTCATAGCGCAACATCGTTATGTAAGGATGGTATTGCCTGATAAACAATGGAAAAAACAGATTTTGGAATACTATGATGGCAAAAGGAAGGAAATAGATATTAATCCGGAGGGGTGGCATTTTATACTTCCCCCCAGGCAAAAATAATATACACATCCTA
>CAIRZD010000148.1 GCA_903882965.1 uncultured Bacteroidota bacterium | reverse complement strand
TGTTCTCAGGCTGGCTTTTTTATTGATTAATTCTTATCTTACGTCAAAATCCTTCGATATGCGGTCATTTGTATCAAGCCTGCTTATTTCTTTTTGTTATATCTCCGGTATTTCGGCACAGCCATTGGCCGCTTTTGTTGATATTCAAAATGAAGTCATGGTATGGGATCATGGCCTTATTCATAAGGTTGACTTTATGCCGCCTACAAGTATGAAAATTGGCCGAACGGCAATACCATACCTTGATAATTCCAGATCTTTTAAGATATATTATAACGGTAGTGTAAAAGAAGTTAATGCAGGGTTTACAAATGCTTATTTTGTTACTGATAATCTTGTAGGTTTCCTCAACCAAAAATCACTTAATGTTTTTGATAAAGGGGAAACAAAGAATCTTGCAGGTGTGTGTGACCAATATTTTATTGCAGACAGCATAGTATTATTTCTCGACAGCTACAAAGGAGAGTACAGGGCTTATTATAACGGGAAAATATCTACTGTAGAATCATATATTCCGGACAGTGTATTATCTCATGTTAAAGTGTCGGACAACATTATTGCCTTTGATAATTTTGCCAACCAGTTCAGAATATTTTATAGGGGTAGCTTGATCGGGCAGGAAGATTATCCGGTAAGAAGTTTTGACGCAGGGAGGAACACAGTTGCTTATGTGGATGCTGACCGTAAGTTCAAAATATTTCACAACGGGCAAACTTATGTAATAGATGATTTTGCGCCAAGTTCGTATAAAGTAGGAGACGATATGGTTGCCTATGTTTCCGCTGACGGTTATTTTAAAGTGTTTTACTCTGATTCATTACATACAATTGGATTTATGAATCCACAGTATATGGTAACTGACAACATACTTGCATATAAAGATCCTACCGGTATGCTTAAAGTATTTTATAAAGGTACTTTTACCGAGATGGAAAGTTATTATCCTACCGGCATTATAGCCCAGTATAATTCCCTGGCGTACGTTAATTCTGCTACTACCCTACGTTTATTCACAGAAGGGGAGGTATATGATGTTACTAATGCAGAACTCACGCATTGGGCACTCAATTACGATGTAATTACCTACCAGATCGGGGAGGGGATTTTTAAGGTCTTTTACAAAGGGCAGGAGTATTAAGTTTCATACTTGTTTCGTGCTATTGCTTTAAAGCTGTTGCTATAACCGGTGCAATTTGTTTTGCCCATATAGTATAGCCCTTAGCTGTTGGGTGCACCCAATCGGCAAGATAATAATCTGCATCAGATGCATGATCACGTAATGCATAAGTGATGTCAATGTACCCGCATTTGTGCAATAGTGTTATTTCTTTATTAGCATCATTGTAGTCTTTTATTCCACGCTCAGTGATATCCTTGTCTTTGTTTTTGGCATAAGCCATATGGCTGATATATGGGATTGATAAAACAAACACCTTTTCCGAATGGCCACCAGTAAACAGAATAGCCCTATTCAGCAATTGTTCAAATTGGAAACGGTAAGCATCTACTGATAAGCCCCGATTATAATCATTATTGCCAATAAGTAATGTAACAAATGAAAAAGTATCATGGACGTTTTTGAGATCAATACCTCTTGCAAGATCCGTTGTAGTCCATCCGGGGTAAGCTATTATTGTCGGGTCGCTGACATCAAGCTGCTGGTCGCGTAACAACTGGGAAATTTGATTCGGGTAATTCTCTGCATATCTAACCTTGTACCCTATGGTGTAAGAATCACCCAACGCGAGGTAAGATATTTTATGATGTGTTTCAGGTACATGTTCCATAAAATTCACAGCTATTATTATAAATGCCAAAATTATACACAACAGCAGTATATGGAATCTTTTAGGCATGATTTGAAAGATTGGGTACTTGCTTTGTTTAAATAAGCACAAAGTATAACAAGATATGAAATGATATTATCCTTTCAATGTTTTGGCAATAATCTGTGCCAACCTTTCTGCCCATACAGCATATTCTTTGGCCGAAGGGTGTAGCCCATCTGCAGCAAGGAAATCTTTGTTTTGCCCATTGGCACGGGTGCTTTCAGTGATTTCCAAGTATTGGCATTTATGTGCCAATGCTATTTCTTTGCATGCGGCATTGTATTCGTTGATCTCATTTGCTATTTTTTGCCTGTCGCGACCATCTGCAAAAGGTGTCACGCCCCAATCGGGGATAGATACTACAACTACATGTGGGGCATTACCTTTTGCGAATGCAATTGATTGATCAAGCAGCTGCAAAAACTCCTGCTTATAGTTGTCTATAGAGCGGCCCCTGTATTGGTTATTGACTCCTATCAGTAGTGTTACAAATGAAAATGTCTCTGAGATGTTATGTTCCCTTATAGATGCGGCAAGCTCATCTGTGGTCCAGCCGGTAGTTGCTATGATAACCGGGTCAGCGACATCAATGTTTTGTTTGCGCAGTAGTTGCACTGTTTGGTAGGGAAAATTATCATGGATAGGTACTTGCTCGCCTATAGTATATGAATCGCCTAATGCTAAGTAAGAATACATGTGGTTTGATTTTATCGGGATTGACTTAACAATAAATGGCTGTAAAATAAGGAGTGTAATGAATAGTATTGCACCAAATCTTGAAAAAATATTAGATTTTGCAGCATACATTGGTTTCATCTTTACTTATTACATACGTCTATTTTACAAAAACGGTTTTGATATTTACAAATTCGTGTATGCCAAAACTGCCTAATTCGCGGCCATAGCCACTTTGTTTTATACCGCCAAATGGTAGGTGTGGATCTGAATGCACATAGTCATTTACGAAGCAACTACCTGCGTGCAATTCGTTGGCAGCAAGCTTTTCAGCTCGTGTCCTGTTTTTAGAGATAATACCACCACCAAGTCCATAAATAGTGTCATTGGCAATGCGCATTGCATCTTTTTCATCCTTTGCTTCAATGAGCGCCGCAACCGGCCCGAATAGCTCTTCATCATAAGCCGGCATTCCCTTTTTTACTTTTGCAAGCACAGTAGGTGGATAATATGCACCGGGTCCGTCAGGAATAAAGCCCCCGCAAAGTACCCTGGCACCTTTTGACACACTCTTTTTCACTTGCTCATGAAGCTGGTCGCGGAGGTCGGTTCTTGCCATTGGGCCTATCCTGTTCTTTTCATCCATAGGGTCGCCATAGGTAGCCTTTTTCATTTGTTCTGTAAAACGCCGTTCAAATTCTTTATAAACCGGTTTTACTACTACAAACCGTTTTGCGGCAATACAGCTTTGCCCGCTATTTACAAGTCTTCCGCGCACAGCTATTTCTATGGCGATATCCATATCGGCATCTTCAAGTATTACATATGCATCGCTGCCACCCAATTCCAACACTTGTTTTTTCAGGTTTCTTCCTGCAGCCTCGGCTACTTTACTGCCGGCAGCGGTGCTGCCGGTAAGGGTTACAGCGGCTATGCGAGGGTCATCAATAAGCTTTTCAACCCTTGAAGAGGGTATTAGTAAAGTTTGCAATAATCCTTTAGGTGCGCCGGCATTCAATATGAGTTTTTCTATTGTCAGGGCGCATCCGCTGACATTAGATGCATGCTTCAATATCATAACATTACCAGCCATCACAGTTGGGGCGAATGCACGGAATACTTGCCAGTAAGGGAAATTCCATGGCATGATAGCCAGGATCACACCCATTGGCTGGTAGGAAACATAGCTTTTACGGGCATCGGTTTTTACAACTACATCAGCAAGGAATTTCGCGCCGTTTGCCGCGTAGAACTCCAGGGTGGATG
>CAIRZD010000147.1 GCA_903882965.1 uncultured Bacteroidota bacterium | reverse complement strand
GCCAATTGTATTTAGGGTAAAGCCTAAACCGCCTGACCTGCAAAAAGATATTTTCTGGAAAAACTCAACCTTGTTCCAGTAAAATCAGGCTTTCCCAAAGATATTTTGCCCTTTTTGAAAAAGTTCCGTATGTTTATGATAAACAACAATTTATCCCAAAAACAATTTTTGGGCAAGATCTGCGACATTTTATATTGCTGCCATGTATATCTGAACGCTATTTGCTATTTGCGATTTCCCGCCGTATTTTGCGCCCTTTATTATAAGCATATGGATTTCCAACTTACAGAAGAACAGATAGCAGTACAATTAGCTGCACGTGATTTCGCCCGTACAGAATTACTGCCCGGAGTTATTGAGCGCGATGAAAAACAAAAATTCCCCGCTGAGCAAATAAAGAAACTCGGTGAGCTCGGTTTTCTCGGTATGATGGTCAATCCTAAGTACGGTGGGTCCGGTATGGATACTATTTCTTACGTGCTGGCCATGGAGGAGATTTCTAAAATAGATGCTTCTGTATCCGTATGTATGAGCGTAAATAATTCACTCGTATGCTGGGGCCTTGAGAAATATGGCAACGAGGATCAAAAACAAAAATACCTCACACAGCTTGCTCGTGGCGAGAAAATAGGCGCATTCCTGCTCAGCGAGCCGGAAGCTGGCTCTGATGCCACTTCTCAGCGCACCACCGCAGAAGATAAAGGCGATTACTACCTGCTCAATGGTACCAAAAACTGGATCACCAATGGCAACTCCGCTTCTTACTACCTAGTTATAGCACAGACCTATCCTGAAAAAGGCCACAGAGGTATCAATGCCCTGATTGTTGAAAAAGATTCACCCGGTGTAACCGTAGGCGCTAAAGAAAATAAACTCGGCATTCGTGGTAGTGATACCCACAGCATCATGTTCCAGGATGTGAAAGTACCTAAAGCCAATCGTATCGGTGATGATGGTTTCGGCTTCACATTCGCCATGAAAGTATTGGCTGGCGGGCGTATTGGTATTGCAGCTCAGGCATTGGGTATTGCCAGCGGCGCATATGAGCTGGCTTTGAAATATTCCAAAGAGCGCAAAGCATTTGGTACCGAAATATCTAACCACCAGGCCATCGCATTCAAACTGGCAGACATGGCCACAGAAATTGAAGCAGCCCGCCTGCTTTGCCACAAAGCCGCCTGGACCAAGGATCAGGGTCTTGATTACACCCTTTCCGCTTCTATGGCAAAACTATTCGCATCAGATATTGCACAGCGTGTCACCAATGAAGCAGTGCAGATACACGGAGGCTACGGCTATGTAAAAGAATTCCATGTAGAGCGTCTTTTACGCGATGCCAAAATAACCCAGATATACGAAGGCACCAGTGAGGTTCAGCGCATAGTTATCAGTAGAACAGTACTTAAAGGCTAAAAATATACGATCATTAAAATATTTAAAATGCCGCTCATCGAGCGGCATTTTAAATATAAATATTATCAGTGGGGAAACAGTAGATCAGTAAATCTCGATTGACCTGAGGTCCTAGGCGTTTACTTTCTGTGTTTTCTTAAGCAGCGCTTGCTGTAACAGAAAATATCCGCCAAACAATAATACACCACCGGTCATATCGCCTGCCAGGGTGTATTTAAAGAATGGTACACCATCTATATAAGTTTTTACAAGCCCGGTAAAACCATAGCCGTTCCACCCACCTGCAAAATAACCGAAATTAGATATCAGGAAAAATAGGGTAGAAGCACCAAACAAATAAGCCAGGGTGGTAAGTGCTTTGGGCTGCTTCATGCCTACTCCAAGTGCGGTAACCCCTATCAATGCACCGTAGTTAAACAATTGCCCGGCAAGATCGTAAAACCCGGGAATATGGGTGAACAACTGGAAGAAAACATCTCCAAGAAACTGGCCCATCAAAGGCACAAGAAAAGCAAGGCGTTTGTCTTTGATAATCGCGCCACTGAATAAGCTGATGGCAGCGATTGGCACAAAATTAGCTGCATGCAGCTGCGCATTAATTATACGCGAGGTTGCTGCGATCAGTATCAGGAATATTGCCAGTATTATATTTATGTTGGTACGTTTCATTGTTTAAGTTCTTATTGCAAAAATAGCAAACAATAAACTAAAAGTCAAATAAACCATCTACTGAGCGATTATACCCTTTCTTTTGGCTCAAAGATCATTCGCCACACAATTGCGGCAAGGATTCCTCCAACCACCGGAGCCACCATGAACAACCACAACTGTTGCAGTGCCTTGCCTCCTGCAATTATGGCTGGGCCAAAACTGCGTGCCGGATTTACCGATGTACCCGTTATAGGTATGGATACGAGGTGTATCAGTACTAATGTGAGGCCAATTGCCAGGCCTGCCATGTTTGAATTACCTAATCTGGAAGTGGTAGCAAAAATCACAAACAGGAACAGGAACGTAAGTAATACCTCCGTTATGAATGCCGCAGTAGTTGTATAGTTGCCTAAATAACCAGGCCCCCATCCGTTTGCACCTAGTGCCCATTCTCCCATGCTGAATCCCGGTGCGCCTTTCTGGATAGCCATTAATGCGCATGCAGCCACTGTTGCGCCTACCATTTGCGCAATGATATAACCGATTGTATCCACCACGCTTATCTTTTTAGCCACCAGCATCGCTATAGTAATTGCCGGATTAATATGACAACCTGATATAGGCCCTATAGCATATGCCATAACCACTACTGCAAAACCAAACGCCAGTGATATGCCCAGCAAGCCAATGCCTGTAGGTGCGTCAGCTACTGTTATTGGTATCGTTTTGCCGGCTACTACCGCTGCGCCACAACCAAATAACACTAAAGAAAATGTTCCGATAAATTCTGCAAAATACTTTTTCATGATGTTTAGTGTTTGATTCATGAACAAAGTAGAAAATCAATTTGATATTATGCATATCAGTCATGTTATTTTATTCTTAGACTAGTTTTTTTGAATAGATTTTGTTTTTTGATGAAAAAGATGAATTTTACGCTAGAGGAATTTCTCTTCCAATTGGGTAGTCAATGAATGAACAGTTCATTTTTAATAAAACACGTTTTGCTCCCACACCGAGTGGCTTTCTGCATTTGGGTAATATATATTCATTTGCAGTTACGGCTACGCTCGCGAAAAAAACAGGCGCGAAAATTCTGCTCAGAATTGATGACTTCGACAGGGAAAAAACCAATAAGCTTTATGTTCAGGATATCTTTGATACACTCAATTTCCTGGGGATACCATGGCACGAAGGCCCCAAAGACATGAAAGAATATGAGCAGGAATATTCTCAGGTCCATCGGATGGGGATATACAACAATGCATTGAAACAACTGAAAGAGAGTGGTGTTTTATTTGCCTGTACCTGTTCACGGGCAGATCTCTTAAGGCATAATCCAGATAGTATTTATACCGGCACTTGCAGCGATAAAAATTTGCCGCTCGATACTGAAAACGCCAGTTGGCGTATACTTACAAGTAATACAAAACTACTGGCAGTTAAAACGGTACAAGGTAGTATCATAAATGCAACCCTACCTCTAGCCATGAATGATTTTATTGTAAGAAAGAAGGATGGATTTCCTGCATACCAGCTCATTTCTATATTGGATGATATTACTTTCGGTATTGATCTCGTTGTAAGAGGCGAAGACCTCTGGCCATCTACGGTGGCTCAGCACTACCTGTCATCCTTTATTGGTGAGGATATCTTTGCCAATACGGCTTTTTATCATCATCATTTACTTATGGATATTGACGGTCACAAACTCTCCAAATCAGAAGGGGCTACTTCAGTATACCATCTCCGCCAACAAGGCAAAAAACCTGCTGATATTTATGGGCTGATCGCACGTATACTCCATATAGACGCAGTTCCTGCAAACTGGGAAGAGCTTATTGCATTGCTTGACTTAAATGAGCATCCCTACTTTACCGCCCCTATATAAAAGTCAATGATTTTTTTCTGCAGCATCATATTCACCGATGCCTGTATCTTGTTTTCTGCAGCTTGTAATAATACCAGCTGTGCATTTGATTCGGTAATAAAATCGGTAGCACCTTCTTTGTATAAGCCGTTTACTGCTTCAAATGCTTTTTGTGCGGCAAACAATCCTTTATCTACCGTTTCCATTTGCTGCACTGCGTTGATATAATCATTATAGGCCTGTTTTACATCAGCTACGATACTTATTTTAGCATCCTGCAGGTCTATTTTTGCATTATCAGCACTGATTTTGGCAGTGGCCACATTCGATTTGGTATAGTAGCGGTCAAATATGTTCCATGTTGCATTAAGCCCTAAAATGCCATTGGTGTTTTTATATAACTGCGTCGGGATCACTTCCTGGGATGTTGGCATTTCATTGTTCCCGTTTACACTGAGGCTATTGAAATATGCACCATTGTTATACAAACCCAGGTTTAAGCTCACCATAGGCATGTAACCGCTGCGGTATTTCTTTATTATCCAGTCGGCATATTGTGTATTCAATTGTGCTGATCTGAAATCTACACGGTCCTGCAATGCCTGGTCTACAAGTGTTTGCCTGTTCCCATATTGTGCTGCGTTTGCATTGTCTTCAATTTGAATATCCACTATTTCATAACTGTCGGAAGAATCTATCCGCAATTTTTGAAAGAGTACTATTTTGTCATTTTGCAATTTGCTTTGCGCGTTTATAAGGAGTAGTTTATCACTGCTGGTCTGTGCCTGTTGCTGGTACAGATCGGTTTTGGCCTTTCTGCCTACCTCAGTGAGCGCTACTAATTGATCTTCTCTTTTTAGTGAAGTGGCCAGGTTAGCGCTATCCAGTGTCACGATCTTTTTGTCCAGTATCACCTGCAGGTATGATTGTGTAACATCCAGTTCTATTTGCTGTTTTGCACGCGTTAATGACAGGTTGGATATATCCTGGTTCAGTTTTGCGGCTTTCCAGGTCGAGTAGTTATAATAACCTGTAAATAAATTTAGACTGCTGGTAAGCTGGTAGTTATACTGGCTACGGCTGGTATTTACAAGCTCCGGTCCTGCAGATGAATAAAAAGTATTACCCGCTCCGTAATTTATCCCGCCACCTGCGGCAAGGTTTGGCAGGTATTGTCCGTATGCGGCAAGCACTTGTGCACCGGCATATGCAACATTATTATTCCCTTTTAATACCGAGCTCGATCGCTCTAGTGCAATGTTAATGCAATCCCGTAGATTTAGTATTTTAACCGGCTGCTGTGCAAATACGCTATCTGTGCCGGTTATCAGGGTCACTAAAAACAATAACAATGATTTATTTTTCATACTGTGCATTTGATCAAACACTTTTTTTACTTATAGTTGTATTCTTACTTTTTGCCCTTCCGCAAGTTCAGGGCTTACGCTTATCCCTACTACATCGCCTGTTTTAATGCCGCTTGATATGGATACGCGTACACCGTTGTTATTCTCTACAGTTATTGGCTGGTAGTGTATAACACTATCAATGATCACAGGTACAAAATATTTTCCGCCCCTTACCACCAGCGCTTCCGAAGGTATGGTCAGGTTTTTCTGTTCAGGTGCCTGGAAAGTAACTTGTAAATAACTACCCGGAATGATGGGGTCTTTAGTATTCGGCAGGTCTATTTCTGCAAGCATCATGCGGGTTTTCGGATCCAGCTCGCCGGCTATGCGGGTAATGCCTGCTTTTATTTTTAGGTTGGGCCGCTCTGCCATGGTGATAGTTACCGGGTATCCTTCACGCAAAAACGCTGCATCGTTTTGTGATACATATACATAGATACGGATCTTGTCCAGCTGGGAGAGGGTTACAACCGGTTGGGCGCTTGTTTGTGAGTTGGTGGCGTTTTGTACCAATGCGCCGGGATCTGCAAAACGAGCGGTAACAGTGCCGGCAAATGGAGCAGTTATATTTTTATACAGCATTTGCTCCTTCAGCGATTGTACCTGCGCTTCTGCCATTGCTACAGTAGTTGCAGAAGTTTCTGCATCTTCTTTTGAAATGTATTCTTTCTGCACAAGTGATTTGTCACGAGCCGCTATTTTCTTTTTGTTTTCCAGGTCAGCAATTGCCGCCCTATAGGCCTGGTCTGTTTCTGGGGATACAATAGTAGCAAGTAACTGCCCTTGCTTCACTTTATCGCCCTTGTCCACGAGTATCTTATTCATATACCCGCTGGTCTTGGCATACAAGGTTACAGTTTGAAATGGCCGTGTTTCACCTATCAGCACCAACCCTTTATCTGCAGCCGACATGCCTGCTTTTATTACTTTCACTACCGGCCCGTTTTTTATTTCAGTTAGCCGGCTTTTTGTATCAGTGGCAAGTAGTGTTTTTTGCTTATAGACCATAACCATTAACCCAATAGCGGCAATGGCAACTATCAATCCTCCTCCTATCCAGATGCGTAGTGCGCTATTTTTGTTATTTGTACTCATAAACTTTTATTTTTAGTTTTTTTGATTCCTGTTTTTTAATGTTGTTCCTGTGTATTTATTGATGCATCCGGTATTATTACAGTATGCGCCTCTTCAATCTCATCATAACGCATAGTTTCCAGTTCAAACTGTTCATCCAGTTTATGCCGTGTTGGTGCATTCTTTCTCAGCATAGAATAGATAACGGGCACAATGAATAGCGTCACCACCGTTGCTACTATCAGTCCGCCCATCACAGCACGTCCCAGCGGTGCATTTTGCTCGCCGCCGGCACCGGTGCCCAGTGCCATGGGTATCATCCCTAATACCATTGCAAGCGCTGTCATTAGTACGGGGCGCAAACGGGTTTTGCCGGCTTCCAGTGCCGCTTCAACAGCATTCAGCCCTTTTTCCACACGCACTTCATTGGCAAAGCTCACCATCAATATAGAATTAGACACCGCAATACCCACTGCCACAATAGAGCCCATCAGCGATACGGTATTAATAGTAGTGCCCGTAAGGGCAAGCATCCATAATATACCCACAAAAGCACCCGGTACGGCAAAGAGGATAATAAATGGATCCAGCCAGGTCTGGAACAAAACTACCATCAGCAAGTATACAAGCACCACAGAAAGTATAAGTCCCAATCCTAGTGTTGTAAAAGTGTTTTTCATTACTTCGGGTTGGCCACGCATATTTATGTGCATTCCCTTAGGTAACTGCCCCATGGCACTTATCTTCTTTTCTATGTCGTTAGCCACAGATCCCATATCCCGACCATCCACATTTGCTGTTATATCCATTACGCGTTGTACTGTATAGTGGCTGATTATATCAAATTGGTTTTCATAATTCACTGTTGCAAGATTTCCCAAGGTTTGTGTTTGCGACATTGGCATATCTGTAAGGCTTGCAGTGTTATTAGATGGCGAGCTGGCTGTAACCGGCGTATTGAGTATGCTGTTTAAAGAATTGAGTTCCTGGAAAGGTACTTTTACTGCTACGAAGTAGTTTACATTATTCACCGGGTTAATGTAGAAGGATGGTGCAACAGTGGAGTTGGATGATAGTGCCACCAGCATCGAGTTAGCCACATCTTTTTGCGAAAGCCCCATTTCCTGTGCCCGTTGCCTGTCTACATTAAACTTGAAAGTAGGGTAGTCCAGTATTTGTTTGATGTTCACATCGGTAGTGCCCGGAATGGTGCGGATAGCATTTTTAAGTATCATTGCATACTTGTAAGATGTATCATAATTATTATTCTCAATTTGGATATCTATTGGCGCAGACACGCCAAAATTCAATACCTGGCTCACAATATCTGCTGACTGGAAGTAGACGGCGCAACCCGGAAAGGAGTCGCTGAGCGCTTTGCGTATCTCTCGTATATATCCGTTAGTTGGCTTGTGGTCTTTATTGAGCGAAACAAGAATATCCGCGTCCATGCTACTCGTATTATCTGTTTGCACAAAAGCAAGATTGTAAAAAAGCGGCACGCCTATCATATCATTTACTGTGCCAAGGTCTTTTTTGCCAACGATCTTTTGTATGAGCCCTTCGGCCGAGTCTACCAGCCGCTCCGTTTCTTCAATACGGCTGCCCACCGGGGCACGGAAGTGTATTTTCATCATTCCGGTATCTGTATTTGGGAAGAAATCAGTTCCGATAACCTTCACAAGGAAAACGGATACCACCATCACACAAAGGGTAATGATAAGCACTGATTTTCTATTCTTTAAAAAACTATGCAAAAGCCGCCCGTAGCGGTCTCTGAAATTATCAAAACGCCTGTCCCGTTCCTTATTGAACCTGAATGAGAAATTATTAAAACTGCTTCCATTAACCGGTGGCTCATCCCCATGGTGTTCACTTGCCATAAGCATGCGAGCAAGTACCGGCACCAGCGTACGCGATAGTATATAAGACGCCATCATAGATATCACCACTGATAAAGCCATTGCCTGGAATAAATATTTGGATGGGCCTGTGAGCAGTACTACCGGGAAAAACACAATACAAATAGCCAGTGTGGCCATTAGCGCTGGTACGGCTATTTGTTGCGCCCCGTCCAGTATAGCAATAGTTAAGGGCTTGCCCAATGCCCTGTTTCGATGTATATTCTCCACCTCCACCGTAGCATCATCTACAAGCATACCTATCGCAAGAGACAGGCCGCCAAGTGTCATAATATTCAGTGAGTTACCGGTAAGTTTTAAGAAGATGATGCCAACCAGTATGGAAAGAGGGATAGAGGTACACACGATCACCATACTACGCCAGCTACCAAGGAAAAACATGATCATCAGCGAAACAAGTATTGCGCCGATCACAGCTTCTTCTAATACACTATGAATAGAATTCTCCACAAACACAGACTGGTCAAAATCAACCTTCAGATCAAGTCCATCCGGTGCGGTTTCTTTGATCACCGGAATCATTTCTTTAGCCGCTTCAACAACCGCTAACGTAGAATTGTTTGATTTTTTCAGGATACACAAATACGCTGAACGTTTACGGTCCACACGTACTATGTTTGTCTGGTCGGCAAAACCGTCTGCTATCTTTGCTACCTGCCCCAGCAATACCACTTGCCCGTTCACCCATTTAACAGGTATTTTTTCAAATTCTTTTACCGCATCCGGGCTGGAGTTAAGTGCTACGTTATATTCGCGAGTTCCTATCCTGGCAGTACCTGCAGGTATAATAAGGTTTGAATTTTGAAGGGAATTGAGCAGGTCTACCGGCGATAAGCCATTTGCCTGCATCGCTTTCGGGTCGGCATCTACTACTATTTCGCGCATCTTGCCGCCAAATGGGGCAGGGGTAGAAAGCCCGGGAATAGTAAAAAGCCGTAAGCGTATGAAATTTAGTCCATAGTCAAATATCTTATCCTCAGTCAATGTCTTGCTCGACATCGTGATCTGGGCCACAGGTACGTTCGTGGCGTTAAATTGCAATATTACCGGAAGCCCTATCCCGGGTGGCATACCATGTATTGATGTACCTGCCACTGCCGACATCTGCGCTATAGCAGCACCTATATCAGCGCCTTTTTCAAAATATACATGTAATATCCCAATCCCCGGTTGCGATTGCGACTCTATGCGCTCCACTCCGTTTACAGATGATGATATACCGCGCTCACTCAGGTAGGTAACTTTCTTTTCCATTTCCGCAGCCGAAAGGCCGGGGTATGTCCATATAACAGATACAACAGGGATATCAATTACCGGGAATATATCGATCATCATGGTCTTGATGGCCATATATCCCATCATTAGTATAAGAAAGGCCATCACCCCAACCGTGTATGGTCGCCTTAACGCTAGTCTAACTATCCACATAATTATTTAAAATTGAACTTTGAATTTACAGTCTTGGTGCGCATTATTTCAATGATAAGCGTGAAAATACCATGAAACATGCTAATTAATAAATGAGCGTATGCAATCATTAAATGCTCCGCTATTCAAAAAGGAAAAGATCAGACCTGTAAATGGCGCACCCATAGGTACAAAGGCACAGACACCGGATTGCCCCGGCTTAAAGAATACACATAGCTGCTTTCGTCTTTCCTGAAAAAGGTAAAGGCTAAGCAAGGCAGAGTAGAAGTAGGTAAAAAAGAAACATCACCGGGAGGATCATTCGCGGGATGCTGTAAAAAAGATAAAATGTTTATTTCGGTTTGCTGGTGCCTGTCAGCTATCAGGCAATCTTTAATATCATGCGTGCTATAGTGATCGCCCTTTATATCTACAACAATAAA
This sequence comes from uncultured Bacteroidota bacterium, assembly GCA_903882965.1. Classification (GTDB taxonomy): domain Bacteria; phylum Bacteroidota; class Bacteroidia; order Chitinophagales; family Chitinophagaceae; genus Nemorincola. Next base: position 2,054 of record CAIRZD010000147.1, on the reverse strand, counting down.
TTTCTGGTTGTATAAATGAAGCCGTATATATCTTTTTACGGGGCTTGAACAAAATACAAGAAAGAAAACAGCCATACTCAGCCACAATGAACCGGTTATTTTTGATCTCTTATGATTTTGATTACTCATAATTGCCTTAGCAGGTGCAAAGTTATGAATAATTTTATCGTTAGTTGGTTACTTGGTATTAATTAAACCTTCATGGCTATAGGTTTTTATGATAGTTGGCTTAATTCGCTTGGTTGTCAGGTATTTATGGGTATTGTTAAGATTATGGATACATCAGCTACCTATGCTTGCCTGACGAGTTGTTCGAAAGCCAAGGTATAATTGTCGTGAATAATAGATACAGAGGGCGATGCCAGAAATAGCAATATAGATGCCTAGCCGGTTATCTGAAATAGAAGCATTTCGATAACCGGACCAGGTGACAAATATTTGTTCTTTTGTACGAAAAGTACAAACCCCTATCATTGAATGGGGTTTCTTTTGATTAAGTTTTTCATAGTTATAATCGTCTAATTGAATTAAAACGCTATCTCCAATGTTAACCGCACCCAATATAGGTTTCAACAGTGCCTTTAATGCAAAGCCGCTCAGATGAAATTCTGCACCCGGAAAATTGGTCATTTCAAAACTAATATATTCACCTCGTCCAGGAGAGTGTTGTTCTGGAACGCAGGAAATGGTGCCATAAAATGTATACAATTTGATATCATTAATGCCTCTATCAGGACGTAGATAGCTAACTAACCCACCAACAAAAAAGAAAATACCAAAGAGAAAACCAATCACCCCGAATATGCGCTGCATTTTCAGTTTCAACTCCTGTTGATCTTGCTCTTGATTTTTCTTTAGCGTTTCTTCGTTTAACATTTGCACGTAATTCTATTCTATATTGCCATTAAAGTTATGTAAGAGGCGGTGAATTACAAATGTGCAGCTTAAAACCTACTTAAATGCTATGAGGAATGGATTATATCAAACAACAAAACCCGCGCATTGCGCGGGTTTCACATTTCTGCGGAGAAACAGGGATTCGAACCCTGGATACCCTTTGACAGGTATACACACTTTCCAGGCGTGCCTCTTCAACCACTCGAGCATCTCTCCTTGAGGGCGGCAAAGATAATGATTATAAAAACATTACACAAATGGCATGTTTATCAGTGCTTTTGGGGCAAACATGCTTATGGTTTCTCCGTATATAGTGCCGCTAGCTATTATGAAGGTTTATTATTTCTAATTTATCTTGTAGTTCATTAATATTAATAGGCTTGTAAAGAAAATTATTAAAGCCATGCTGTTCTATTTTTTTCTGTTCAGTTACAGATGCCGTAAAAGCGATCATATAAGTATTTGCTTTTGCAGTATCTGCCAGTTTGCGTATTTGCTTTATAGCTTCATAGCCATCCATTACCGGCATATGGAGGTCCATAAAAATAGCATGAAACGATTCCTTTAAACAGGCTTCATAAGCCATTTGTCCGTTTTCCACTATTACAGCTTGTATACGCATCTTTTCCAGTTGCTTTCTCAGCACCAGCCTGGTAATGTCATTATCCTCGGCTATCAATATCTTCAAGTGGCTCAGGTCCGGTTCTTTGGCCGGTATGTTATTTTTTATCTTTCCACTCGCCACGGCAGTAGCGAAGGATATTGTAAAGAAGAATCTTGCCCCTTTACCTGTATCACTTTCTAATTGTATAGAGCTATCAAAAAAGCCTAGTATCTTTTTTACTATTGCCAGGCCTAGTCCTGTACCGCCATATTTGTGCACTATCCGTGATTCGGCCTGCGCAAATAATTCAAATATTTTTTCCTGGTTATCCTGGTGGATACCTATCCCGGTATCTGTAACGGAGAATAATACATTTATGCTTTCTTCCGTACGGTCAGTCACAGATACTTTGACCGTGATACACCCTTTTTCTGTAAATTTGATAGCATTACCCACAAGATTATATATTACCTGCGATCATAAACATACGGAACTTTTTCAAAAAGGGCAAAATATCTTTGGGAAAGCCTGATTTTACTGGAACAAGGTTGAG
>CAIRZD010000146.1 GCA_903882965.1 uncultured Bacteroidota bacterium | reverse complement strand
GGTAATAGTCGTAATAAGAAACAAAGTACTCGACGGCATTATCCGGGAAGAACTGGCGGAACTCTCCATAGAGTTGCGCTACAAGTGTTTTATTATGTGTAAGCACCAGTGTGGGCTTCTGCACCTCCTGTATCACATTGGCTACCGTGAAAGTTTTACCAGAGCCTGTAACTCCGAGCAAGGTCTGGAATTTCTCACCCTGGCGTATACATTCCGCAAGCTGTTTTATGGCTTCCGGCTGATCGCCTGCGGGTTGGTATGGGCTTTGTATCTGGAACTTCATTTTTAAGTTAAAAGTCAAAAGTGAAAACCCAAAAGTTGGTTTATCAAATGACTATTGCAAATTTCCGAAATTTAGAGGAGAAAACTTTGTAAAATCGGATGACTATCAGTTTCGTTTTTGCGATCTTTTTTTTCGGTCTAAAAAGAATCTCCCTGCCCAGCCAACACAAGCGCAAATTATACCTATCCTTAAAAATACGGCACCATCACCGTAATGCCCTACTTTAATTATGAAGCCTGTAATGAGCGATAAAAGAGCAATGAGGCTTAGTAAACGGGAAAATATGTACATCAGGTAAAAATAGCATTTTCTTATTCATTAAAGAAGCTGCAATTTGCAGCTTCTTTAATGAATATATTTGGGTAAGAGCAATTATCTAAGCAGGGTGACATTGCCCTGGTGATGTTCTTTTTGGCCATCAATGAAAGTGGCATCAATCACAAATACATATACTCCGTTTGGCTGATCTACGTTATTGAATTTGCCATCCCATCCACGACCGTCAATTGATGTAGTCTGGAATATTAATTCGCCCCACCGGTCATAGATATTCATACTGAAAGTGGCTAAGCCCTTTGTTAGTAACTGGCGAGGGAAGAAGAAGTCATTTACCCCATCATTATTAGGTGTAAATGCATTGGGAATGTCCATGTAGCAATTGTTTTGCACCCATATGGTATCAGAAGCGTAGCAATTATTTACATTGACAGTAGCATAGTAATAACCGGGAGCCACAACGGCTATTGAAGACGTAGTTTGACCGGTGCTCCATAACCATTTTGCCAGCGGATTACCGGCATTAATATTATCTGTAAGGATAACGGACTCACTACCTTTACATATACTAGTATCAGGGCCAAGATAGATGGCGGGTTGTGGTATTACCGTAACTTTTCTTGTTGCGCTTGTATCTGGGCAAGCCCTGTATACAGCAGTAAGTGTAATGGTAAATACCCCGGTTGAATTAAAGCCATGCTCCACCGGATTTACATTTTGTATACCACTTCCATCACCAAAGTTCCAGATGCTGCCTGTATTGCCTATGGCTGAATAAAGGCCATTACATGTTATATACGTGCCCTGGCAAATTACTGTGTCGGTAATATCCATACTGATTCCACTGATGGTATCCACATATACGGTGCGGTACATTGTATCATGACACGGTACAAAATCAGTTACTGATTCATATACCTGGTAAATGCCGGTGTGTATGAATGTGTGCGTAGGATTTGGAATGGTGCTTGTGCTGCCATCACCAAAGTTCCAGAGGTATGTTAAAGTAGTACCAATTGATGCATCTGTAAATGTTACTGATTTATCCTGGCAAATGATGCCGGTATCCATTGTGAAGAATGCCTGTATAGGATGTAGCAGGTTGGCCGTTTGCGAACTGCTGTCCGCACAGCCTAGAGCGCTTGCAGTAAGTGTTATTGTATAAACACCCTGTACGCTATACACGTATGTAGGATCGGGGTTTGTGGACGAAGCGCCGTTGCCGAAGTCCCACAAATATTGTGTAGCTCCGTATGAAGTATTATTAAGAATAACGGTATCGCCGGAACATCCGTATTTTATTAAAAAATTAAAATGGGACTTAACACTGTCATTGACGGTAACAACTACCGGTACGCGCTGACTGATGCAACCAAGTACTGTTTGCGTGACCCAAGAGGTATCTGTGCCGGGTATGCCAGTATTTATAGTAGGAGGAGTTCCGCTGCCTGTACCACCTGTGGCGCCTGTGTACCATAATACACCAGTACCTGATATGACCGTGAATGGAACAAAAGTTTGCCTGAGGCAATAAGTATTAGGGTCATTATTTATTTCAGGAGCAGCAGGAGTAGGATTTACAGTTATTGTAAATAATGCACGCAGGCTTGTGCAGCCAGAATCACTTTGTGTGGCATAAAGATTATAAATGCCAGGAAGAGCGGTATTGATAACCGGGACTGTAGTAGTGCCTACCCCACCTGTAGGAACAGTATACCATAAAATATTTGTCCCTGTTGCAACGGGCGGGACATAAGTATCATTCTGGCAATAAGTATTAGTGCCTGTAATAGCTGGCGCAGCCGGTGTAACGTGTACTGTTACTGATATGGAATCACGTGGGCTTTCACAGCCAAGTACTGTTTGTGTGGCCCAGTATGTAGTAGTGCCGCCGGTTGCTGTGTTGGCAATTGGTGCAATAGTACTACCTGTGCCACCGGTGCCGGTAGTATACCACAGAAAACTACTGCCTGCGGCTCCGGTAATGGTGAATGGGACTGCGGTTTCACCGGTGCAATAAGTGGTAACACCGCTGATAACAGGTGCAAGTGGCTGGGCATTTACTATAACTTCTACTGAATCGGGAGCGCTCATACATGGCTTATTGCCCTGGCGAACATAATACCAGGTAATTCCGGGTACTGAAGTGTTTGGTGTAGGGCTGCCGGGTAAGGCTATTGTAGTACCTGTATCTGTAGTGAACCAGCGTATTTTGTTGCCGGGTTCGCCTGTGGCTAAAAGGGTGTCAGCGACAGCATATTGACAATAAGTGACCGGAGAAACAACTGTAGGTGGTGTAGCCAGGCCTACTGCGTAGATGGATAGGTTTTTAACGTATTGTAAGCTATAACCAGAGCCGGTACCTGAACTGAATCCAAAATATCCTGATGGAATAGTAATGAGGTAGTATGTAGACATTCCGGGTGTGGGGTTGTAGTCATAATACACATTTATATTGCCTGCATTATAATCTATTTCGCAGTGGTGCCATGTTCCATCGTCTACATATGTTAAGTGTGGATTGATCGGCCCGATCATTTGTGTCCTGTTAGCTTCTGAATAAGTTGACGCGGTGTTATATCCGTAAATCTGGCTTTCCGGATTGAGGCCATCGCCGTCATTGTCGTAAGTATCTATTGTAAACACCATTCCGGTAAGTGAGCCGGGTAATCCCATACCACCTCCAGTTATAAAGCCACTTGGCGGGTTAGCAATATAAAAGAAAGCGATACCATCAGCAACGCCTATCCCTACTCCGGAGGCTGTACTGATCAGATAGTCGAATTTGACGGTGAATTGAGCACAAAAAGTGAGATTTACCGGTGTATTGTAATAGACATATCCATTTTCATTTGTTGCTGCCGTGGTAAGCCGAACCTCGCTATCAACTACACTTGCAAATCCACCGATGTTCCAACCGGTAGTTACTAATGGGTAACCAGCCAGCAACGCGCTTATTTGAGAAAATCCTTTTCCGGTAAAGGCAGTATAAAAAAATATAAATAGGAGAATTTTTTTCATTTCACAGAGTTGGTTACGGTTTAAATTTACGTATTTGTTATATCAACACCAAATATTTTTTGAATTACATGAAATAGATCCGATCTATTGCCAAATTAATTGATTTATTACTGTTTGAATGAAGCAATTGACTTGCTTTTAGTGGTTATACATAGTATAGACGTAATATTTCAGATAAAGGTTGGAACAAAAAGGAAAACCGTTCCACTTTTCATGAAACGGTTTAGCCTATGAGATATTATGATATTATTTTAACAAAGTGACGTTGCCCTGGTGATGTTCTTTTTCTCCGTCAATGAAAGTGGCATTGATAATAAATACATATACGCCTTCGGGCTGCATAACGTTATTGAAACGGCCATCCCATCCTCTTCCATCGGTGCTGGTAGTTGCAAATATCAATTGCCCCCAGCGATTATAGATTTCCATGCTGAAAGTAGAGAGGCCCTTTGAAAGAAGGGTGCGCGGAAAAAAATAATCATTGATCCCATCACCATTTGGAGTGAATGCGTTAGGGATGTCGAGGTAGCAACCACTTTGCACTGTTACTGAATCGGTAGCAGCGCAGCCATCGATACTCACTGTGAGATAATAGACACCGGGTTCGGTCACTAACATATCAGGAGTTGTTCCTCCATTGCTCCATAACCATCTTGCTACAGGATTACCGGCATTGATATTATCTGTAAGCGTTAATGCATTACTACCAAGGCAAATAGAGGTATCAGGGCCGAGGTCAATTTGAGGATATTTAAAGACATCGATTATTCTGGATGCACTGGTATCCGGACACGCCCTGTAGAATGCTTCAACAGATACAGTATAAATGCCCGCCACGTCAAAGGCGTGCGCTACGGGGTTTATATTTTGAATGATACCGCCACCATTGAATGTCCAGGTAACGCCGGTATTGCCATAAAGGGAATAAACACCGGTGAATGTGACCTCATGGCCTGCGCAAAGCACAGAATCGCTGGCTGAGATACTAATTGCACTCATTGAATCTACAGTCAATTTTATAGACGCCGTATCCTCACAGGGTACATAGTTAGTTACCACCAGCATTACATTATAAGTGCCGGTATTGGGATAGATATGTGTGGTGTTGGTTGTTGTAGCCGTATACCCATCGCCAAATATCCAGTTATAGGTAAGCAAAGTACCCAACGAATTATTAGTGAATGTAACAGGGCTTCCCTGGCACAGGAAACTATCCGGAACGGCGGTAAAGCCTGCATAAATGAGGTTGTTTAATGTGACACTTTGTTTAGAACTGTCGTAGCAGCGGGTATTAGTGATCTGCAGCGTTATTGTGAAGGTGCCGGGTGTATAGTATATATGCGTAGGGTTAGTGGCAGTGGAAGTGCCGCCATCACCAAAAGACCAAGTGTAAGTAAGGTCGGACGCGGGGGAAGAATAGTTTGTACACACAACAGTATCCCCTTTACATCCCTGATGCACTACATAAGTGAAGCTGTCTATAATAGGTGGTGCTACCAATACATCCGGACCTAATGCGTTAGACACACATACTCCGGCAGTGTTTGCTATGATGTTTGAATAGGTACCTTCACATAATCCGGATAGTGTTACGGTACTATCAGCGCCAACCAGGTATGCGCCGCCGGAAGTTGATGCGCCGTTAAAAGTATAAGTGATGGTATCGGTCTGGCCGGGATAAAGGCCGTATAATGTTATACTACCGTCGCAAAAGCCACATTTTGTTGGGTTCCTGAAGCTATCGGCACGAATAATAAATGGAGGTACAACAAGATCGGCAGGGCCAAGCGAGTTAGAAACACAAATACCACCGGTTGTTGCGATAAAATTACTATATACTCCAAAGCACAGTCCGGTGAGCTGGATCATACTGTCAGCAGGTATTGTCTGGATCACGGGAGGCTGGACTACACCGTTAAAGGTATAGTTAAGCGTATCTAATTCGCCAGGGTGCAGGCCGTACAGGGTGATAGTGCCATTACATATACCACAATAGGCCGGGTTAGTAAAGCTGAGTGCCCTCATTGTAAATGGCGGCACTGTGAGATCAGCAGGGCCAAGTGTATTTGATACACATATGCCGCCTGTGTGTGCAATAAAATTGGCATAAACACCTGCGCATAAACCCGTAAGTACAACCATGCTGTCGGCAGGGATTGTTTGGATAATGGGTGGTTGTGCCACGCCGCCAAGTGTATAATCTATAGTATCCAACTGGCCGGGATGAAGGCCATATAAAGTTATCGAGCCATTACAAATGCCGCAATAATCAGGATTAGTAAAACTCAGTGCCCGCATTGTAAAAGGAGGTACTACAAGATCAACTGGGCCCAGGGTGTTTGATATACACACACCACCTGTATGTGCAATGAAATTTGCATAAACACCTGCGCATAAACCCGTAAGTACAACCATACTGTCGGCAGGGATCGTTTGAACAACCGGTGGTTGTGCCACACCGCCAAGAGTGTAGTTTATAGTATCTATTTCGCCGGGATGCAGGCCGTACAAGGTAATAGTACCATTGCAAATACCACAATAATCAGGATTTGTAAAACTGATAGCACGCATTGTAAATGGGGGTACAACAAGATCAACAGGGCCAAGTGTATTAGAGATACAATTGCCGCCCGTATGTGCTATGAAATTGGCATAAACCCCTGCACATAATCCGGAGATAGTAACCATGCTGTCTGCGGTTATTGTTTGAATAACCGGTGGCTGTGCAGCGCCTCCAAGTGTATATGTAATGGTATCTATCTCGCCGGGGTGCAGGCCGTACAATGTAATTGTACCATTGCATATACCACACCATGATGGATTCGTAGAAGTAATTGCACGCATAGTAAATGGCGGGACAGTAAGTGTTACCGGGCCGAGCGTATTAGAGATACAAGCGCCACCGGCACCGGTCTTTGCAACAAAGTTTGCATAAGTGCCGGCACAAAGTCCTGTAATCGTAATCATACTGTCAGCAGGTACAAGTTGTGCAAACGGTGGCTGTGCTATACCCCCGATGGTATATGTGATCGTATCTATCTCTCCCGGATGCAGGCCATACAGTGTAACTGTGCCATCACATATCCCGCACCATGACGGATCAGTGAAGCTGATAGTACGCATGGTAAAAGGAGGCACAGTAAGTGTAACAGGGCCAAGTGTATTAGAAATACATACACCTGCAGTCTTCGCTACAAAACCGGTATACAGGCCTGCGCATAAACCGGTAATAGTGACCATGCTATCGGCAGGTATTATAAAAATAGCAGGTGGCTGGGCAATACCATTGAAAATATAATTGATCGTATCTAACTGGCCGGGGTGCAGGCCGTATAATGTGATCGTGCCATTGCATATACCACACCACGAAGGATTTGTGAAAGTAATAGCACGCATGGTAAAAGGCGGAACGGTAAGTGTTACCGGGCCTAATGAATTAGACACACAGGTGCCGGCAGTTTTTGCAACAAACCCGGTATATAATCCCTGGCACAAACCGGTGAAAGTAACCGTACTATCTGATGGTATTAAATGAGCGGTAGGGGTAACAGCTATGCCGTTATAGGTGTAACTAATAGTGTCTGTTTGTCCCGGGTGCAAACCATGCAAAGTAACAGAGCCATCACAAACGCCACACCATGATGGGTTGGTGAAAGTTACTGAGCGCATGGTGAATGGGGGATTTACAAGTGTTACCGGACCAATGGGGGTAGAAATACAATAGCCATAAGCCGCAGTGATATTAGTGTATACGCCGGCAGCCAATCCGGTAATGACAACTTCACTATCTGCGGCGACGAGTAATACCTGTGAAGGTTGCACCACACCATTGTAGGAGAATTTTATAGTGTCTGTAGTGCCGGCGGGCAAATGGTATAATGTAATAGTTCCATTGCTGGCGCCGCAGTAAGTTGGGTTAGTAAAAGTGGCTGTAGGCACTATTGGCACAGGATTAGCAATAGTGATTGGTATATATGCTTTGCAACGTGTTGGATTACTATATATTGTTAATGTATAAGTGCCCGGAGAAAGGCTATCTGTAAAACCTAATCCATGATAGAGCCATGTTTGTATAGTATCTCCCGGGGCACTTGATAAATCTATTGTCCAGGTTGTACCGCCACCACCGGGTGAAATGCGGATCGCTGCTTTTTCCGTACAGGTAGCCGGCGATATGACTGCATAAGAAATTACAGGGGGTGTTTCTATAGTAACCGTGTAAGCAAGTGTCTGTACTCCTGCCAGCGGACAATTATTATCTGTGTAGGTTACATAAAAGGTATAAGAACCGGGGGCTATCCCGGTAGAAGTCCAGGAGAAGGTGCAGTGTGGTGTAGGGGTGCCATTACCCGCAACGGTGAATGTAGCGCCGGCCGGTAATCCTGCATAGGTAACTGTGATATCATTTGTTACTGTGGCCTCAGTTGGGTTAATATTGATCGAGAACGTGCCTGAATTTTCGCATATCTGGAAGTGTGTGCTGTCAATTATTGTACCATTTGTTGCTGAGGTTAATCCTCCGGAAGCCGCTGTATTGGTACAGGTAAGCACAAGGAAAGTCATTTCCCGTTGGCTGGTGCCAACTAAAACTCCATTGTGATAATCCTCAATGTTGTATACAACCAATGATCGTTGTAATGCATTCGGGTAAAAGGATATCTGCCCTGTCAGTGGATCGAATGAAAATGTAGTGACTTGTAATGGAGCAGTAGCTGTATATGGTGGATTATAAGTGACCGGATTGCCGGGAGTGCATCCCGAGCCGGTACCTGTTCCGGCATCCATACCCGGCACTAAGAAGAAAGACAAACTATCGCCGGCAGGGTAAGTAGCACCGGGATTATAATTATCACTATGATCAAGACAGAAAAAGGGTGTTGGTACTACGGTAAGTACCGGGCTGGAGTTATTGTATACTGTGTTATTGAGTGTATCTACAACCTGTATCACCGAGCCGGATGTAATGTTAGTAATTGCAGCGGCCCTTCCTGCCTCAGCTACAGGAGCAGGCCCCATATACCCCAAAAACAAAAAGCGCCAAACAGCAGAAGCATATGGAACAGTATAGTTGCCGGTATAAACGAATTTTTTGATACCCGGGATGGTATAGGAAGTATTAGTGCACTGGGTTAAATTAATATCAGCAGGGCATACAGGTGTTATTTCCACTCCATTTGAAGGCGGTTGTATACCAAGGGTAAGGCTCGCTATGGATGTATTACCATCATAAATACATATTTGGGGAGTGGCGTCAGGTAGTGTAGAAAAAGAGGATGAAGATGCAGGGCCACAATCTCCATATACGATAAGTGTGATCTTATAAGTGCTACCGCTAACCCATGTATAGAAAAGATCCACACCAACTACATGCGAGGCATAAGCACCCTCACTTACCAGTAACAGGATTACTGATAATAGAAGATTTCGCAGATAGGCAGGTACTCTTTTCATAAAACATTCAAAAGCATAATGCAAACAAGATTCTATAGAATTTTAAATGAAACAACCCCAAAGGGCTAAAGCATTGTAATTCAATTTTAAAACAACGTTATGAAATTATAATTATTATTATTCATGGCAAAAAATATTTTACTCAATTTTCATTTTATAAGTAAAAGCCGCTCCGTTTTGCAGCGGAACGGCTTTTGCACATTTATTTATTTACTTATCTGAGCAATGTAAGATTTCCAGTGTGGTGTTCTACCTGGCCATCTTTAAATGTTGCATCAATAACATACACATAAACGCCTGTTGGCTGAGGAACGTTGTTGTAGTTACCATCCCATCCTCTGCCATCAATACTATTGGTTTGATATACCAGTTGCCCCCAACGGTTATAAATATTCATGTTGAAAGTGGTCATACCCCTCGTAAGCATCTGGCGTGGGTAGAAGTAATCATTAACGCCATCGCCATTTGGTGAAAATACGTTAGGCAGGTTCATGTAACAATCATTTTGTACCCATACCGTATCAGAGGAAGAGCAGCCATTTATCGTAACAATTGCAGTATAATAACCGGGTTTCACAACTGTTATCTGAGAGCCCGTTTCTCCATTGCTCCACAACCATGTTGCACCTGCTGTGGTTTGGTTACGCTCATCAGAGAGTGTTATTGAATTACTGCCGGGGCATATAGCGGTATCAGGCCCAAGATAAATTTCAGGGTAGCTGAATACGCGTATTGTGCGTGTAGCAGTTGTTTCAGGGCATGCCCTGTATTTGGCAGTAACGGTAATAGTATAGACTCCGGCACCATCGAAAGAGTGCAATACCGGGTTTACGTTAACCATGCCAAAACCATCAGTTATACCCCATATATTCCCGGTATTACCTTCACTTGCATAAAGACCCATGAATGATATTTCCTGCCCGCTGCATAGTACAGTGTCTGTTGCAGACATTTTGATGCCGCTGATAGTATCAACCGTCAAAGTTTGTGTAACGGTATCACTACACGGTACAAAGTTGGTTTGTATCATGGTGATGTTATAATTACCTGTATGTAAGTAAGTATTTACCGGGCTGAATACATTACTTGTATTACCATCACCAAATGCCCATGAATAAGTAGTGGCTATATTGTTTGGACCGGTACCCAGAGAAATTGATGTATTTGTGAAGACTACTCCAGAATCCTGGCAAACAAAAGGATAAGGTAGCGTTGTAAATGATCCTTTAATATAATTCACAAGGTGTAATGTATGGAAGAAACTATCTACACATTCACCGTTAGTATAATATAGTTTCACAACGAACATAGTATCTGTTGCTGTGTTAGTGTATATATGAGTTGGGTTTTGTGCGGTATCTGTATACCCATCTCCAAAATACCAATGGAAAGTAAGATCATTGGTATCTGCGGTTGATAAATTGTGATTAGTAAATATTATAGTGTCTCCATGACAGCCATAAAGCGAATCTACACTAAAAGTATCCTTAATCGCAGGGCCATGTAAAGTGATTCCTAATAAAGTAGCAGTAAGGCAAACACTATCTGTCCGCGCATAAAAATTAGTGTAGCTGGAGCCATCGCACAGGGCAGAGAACTGTACCGTACTATCAGGCCCCACAAAATAACTTATAGACGTATTTACAGAATTAAAAGCATAGTAAATGGTATCAAGCTGGTTAGGGTTAAGACCATAGAGGGTTATGGACCCATCGCAATATCCACAATGGCTTGGGTTTACGTAACCGAAAGAACGTATTGGGAATGGTGGATTAACCAGCACATCTGGCCCTAAGTATGGTGAATGACAGAAACCGTAGGTGACAATGATACTATCATAAGTCCCTGCAAGCAGGTTGGGTATGACAATAGTGCTGTCTGCAGCTACAGTGGCTATTATAGGCGGTTGCCATACTCCGTTCATTTTGTATTTTACAGTATCTATAACACCCGGAAACAGGCTATCAACAAGTATATACCCGTTCTGCGCGCCGCAATATGTTGGGTTTGAAATGATGGTTATCGGGTTTATTGGTGGTGGTGGTGGAATAACTATAGGCACCCTTATAGAACACTCATGAGACACATTTGTATAGATAGTGAAAGTGTCAGTAAACCCGACAGTCGGTGGTAAACTATCAATAAACGTTACGGAGTCGTTTGTAAAAGTCTGGAACGTATCTAAGGGGGCATGATAACCCTCTATGGTCCATGGTTTTCCCGTGCCCCCCGGTATAATGTATACGACTGCCTGGTGAAAGCAGGTAGCGGGGAAAGCTATAGAATCCCTTAATGTGGGTACGGGGTATAGGTCTACGGAAATGGCCTGGGTATTATTACCGGTTAGCGGGCAATTATTGTCAGCCGTGTGTAAGTAGAATGTATAGAGGCCGGGTGAAAGGCTATCTGTATTGCCACATATTGTAACTGAAGGGTGGTTTGTGCCATTTGCTGTTACCGTATAGGTCATCCCGGTTACCAAACCGGTCACGGTATATGTGATATGGTTAGCGGTATCTGTTTCTGAAGAATTATATGTCAAACAAAATTCTCCAACATTTCCGCAGATATGGTAATTCTGCAACCCTCCTGCGGTATCTGGAGTAAGAGTTGGGTCAACGTAACCCACCGTATCTATGGGGCCGGTATTGGTACATGGAAGTACCACAAATGTCATTTCCCGTTGGCAGGTACCTATCAACGTATCATTGCGATACTCTTCAATATTATAAACAACCACAGATCTTTGAAGAACTGTAGGGTAAAAACAGATTTGCCCGGTAGATGCGTCAAAATAGTAAGAAGGAGGAGCGAGAACTGATTGCAATGGAGTGGCGGGTGAGAGCGGTTGGCCAGCCCAGGAATTTCCGGCTACATAACCTATCGCGGCACCTACCGCGCCACAAGCTTCCGTTCCATTTTGTGCGGACACCAATGAAAACCTCAAACTATCTCCATCAGGATCAAGTGCTCCGGGATTATAGCAATCAGTACTATTAAGGCAGAAGAATGGCGTAGGCACAACGGTAAGCAATGGGCTTGTGTTGTGGGCATAAATTCCCGGATTAGCATTATTAAGTGTATCAACAAGCTGCATAATTGTGGTTCCGGGTGAGTTCAGGTTAGTAATGGCCGTGGCTCTTCCTGATGCCGATGCTGTGCCATTATTGCCATTGTATATAAAGCGCCAAACTCTGGAAAGGTGCGGGAGCGTAACTGTGTATGTGTATACAAATTTTTCGATCCCCGGTATTGTCGATGAGGGATTATGACACTGCGTAAGCAATGAATCCGAAGGGCAAACGGGTGTTATTTCAACGCCGTTTATTGGCGCTTGAATAGCCAGGTTAATGGTTTGGTTGTATGTATTCCCATCAAAAATACATACTTGCGGGGACGCATAGTTAAGCGTGCTATAAGCAGCAGAACTGGAAGGGCTACAGTTGCCATAAAGCATTACTGTTACTTTATACGTGTTTCCTGATACCCAGGTATAAAAAAGATCGCAGCCCACAATATGTGATGCAAATGAACTAAAGTGCATAAGTAGCAATGCAACCGAGCAGATAAGGCCGCGTAAAAAGGCGGGTAATGTTCTTTTCATAAATGGTATAATAAAACGGTTAAAATTTTTTTACCTTCTATTTCTCTTTATAGACAGTTAAGATACTTGAAATGGTTTGCTAAAAATATAAATTAAGTCTTTTTTTAAAGAAAATGTAAAAAATAACGGTTAAAGTTAATTTTTTTCAATCCATAAACAATGGCAAAACAAAGATTTATTTTATTCCCATGCAATTAGTATTCTTAATCAAATAAAAAAATTCCGCAATGACTTTGCGCATTTTTTAAATATATGTTTAATTTTAAATTTAATATGTAATTTTTAAATCTTAACGTTAATCATCATGATTAATTTGCAAACCATATGTTGTATTGCAATTAATTAATGTCTAAAGTGGGCGCTGAT
>CAIRZD010000145.1 GCA_903882965.1 uncultured Bacteroidota bacterium | reverse complement strand
ACGTATGTTGGGTGGTGCTATGGGTGGTGCAGCTACAGATGTGGCAACTCAAACTGCAGAAGCCTATGGTGCTCCTACCGCAGTTAAGATGCCATTGCAATTAATGTCTGCCACATTAGGTGATGCGGTTGGTAAGCGTTTGACACAATCATTGCTATCACTTACTAAAGCTGGTGTATATGCAGCCAAGGGAAATTTACCATTATCCGCTGCTTATTTTGGAGGTGCTTTTGGTGAGTCTCCAGGTCAAAGAGAATACCAAGCCGCTACCAGACAAAAACAAATATTTGGAAAACCACAAGAAAATTTTGAATTAGGTGCTGAAACTTCTAAATTTAGAAATCAAGCAACTCAAGATTTAAATAAAATGGTTGAAGAAAAATATAATACTAAAGTTCCCGTTGGTGAAACTGCGTCTACAGTATTAAGAAAAAAAATGTATAGCGATGTTGCTAGTGTTATTGAAAAAGATGTTAAAAATCAAGATGCTGTAAAAGCACAAGTTGCCCAACTTAAAAATAAACTTGCCACTACTAGATTAGTTGACCAAGGGCCTATTAAATCTCAAATTGCTGAACTTGAATCACAGGCTCCTTCATCTTTGTTTTCTAAGAGTGGCGAATTTTCAAATTTTGAATCTGAATTAAAAGTTTTGCAAGAGCGTGGAAGTATATCTAATTCTGACTATAAAGACTTGGTACAAAGACTTAAAACTGATACTAGTAAAAATCCTAGCGTTAGAGGTCAATATGGTAAAACTGTAGATGAAATTGTCCGTGAATGGCAAGGTTCATTAACTGCAGAAGGCAAGGCAGCATTACCAGCTAGTATTTCAAAAGATGTACGTTCTAAATTAAGAAACTCATTTGCTCAATGGCAAGAACAAACTGGTATTGGTAGTTCCGAAAAAGACTATCGTGCAGCGTTTAGAGCAGAAAAGACTGCTGAAGCTAAAGACAAAATTCCATACATTATTTCTAAACTTGGTGTTCAGGGGGATGCAGATAAATTAGCGTTGCAAACTTTAAATGACCCTTATTTAAAAGGTGCATTAAGAGATTCTATGCGTAAACATTTACAAAACACTCCTCCTGAAAAGATTGCTTCAGAGTTTGATAGAATGTCAACTGTTTTACAAAGAGCAAACTTGTTAAATTCTAAAGATGCTACTAGATATAGAAGTTTAGTTGACCAAATTGAAAAGTTAAGAAAAGAAGGTAAATCTTCTATCCCTATGGCAACTAGGTTACAAAGGCAATTAATTCGTTCTATGGCAATTACTGGCGGTGAACAAGCAGTTGATATAACATCTCAAGCAATACAAGGTCAATAATAATGAAAATACTACTTTTAGACCCTGCTGGTGCATTAGTTGACTTTGGTATTCGTGCTCTTTCCGAAGGACACGAAGTTAAACAATGGATTAAGCCACACGGTCAGGAACGCTCTAAGATTGGTAAAGGACTTATTGACCAAGTACAGAACTGGCAAATCCATGCCAAACAAGCAGACCTCATCGTATTATCGGATAACGCTTTTCAAATGCGTGAACTAGAAAAGTTCCATGAAGAGGGTTACCCAATTATCGGTACTAATATGCTTGGTGCCAAGATGGAACTAGACCGTGATTATGGT
>CAIRZD010000144.1 GCA_903882965.1 uncultured Bacteroidota bacterium | reverse complement strand
GTATCAGCAATTGGCCGTCTTTAATATCCTTGTAGGCGTGTATACGCAACTCAGCCTGCAAAGAGCCATCGGCATTAGCCATGATAAGGCCATTGCTGAATGCTACTGTTACATCAGGTACTATACGCAACTGCTCTACAACATCACCTTTTACAGGATCGGTTTTTTTGTAAGAGAGCGGCACAGGTACCGAATAATCTATATCGTTTATTTTTAGCTTCAAAGTGATGTTCAGATTATCAGGTGTTTCAGGAAGGCCAAGTAATGTATCATTAGGTATATTGAAAACGTCTTTGCCGGCATGTGCTATCTGCAACCAATATGGTTGTGTGAATTGCTCATAAGGAGGGATGGACAGTTCATGCTCAATAGTAAGCAATGTATCAAACGGGATACGCATATTAACCGAAGAATCATTAAGCCCGAATTTTACACCGCTGATAATAACAGGCATACGTGAACGGGCTATTATATGCAGGGTAAATGGCAGTGTAGCACCTCTTACTGCCTGCGGCTGTTTTGCATAAAGCTCTGCCATAAAACCGGTGCAGTCAAGAATGGTTTGGTCTATCTCTTTAAGTTTTTGCGCGCGCCAGTAGGCATCAGTGATATTTTGAATTTTTCTGCGAACGGCAAACAATGCAGGCAGGCAGGCATCAGGGTGATTGAAATCAAACTGCTCCATGATCTGTTTCAGGTCTATCCCTATATCCATGTGGCCTACCCTGCCCCAGGTAATGTCTATACCATCAAACAATGAAGTGGAGATGCTATCGCCATCAATTAGTTTGAAATATTCGGTTTGTGTACCGGCCACACTTGGTGTACCCGCGCCCTGGCTTTTATGTATACTGCGGCTAATGCCTGCCAGCTCACCGGAGCCCATACCTAGCATAGGCATATACTGCCCTACCTGGATTTTGAATTGGTCTTCAGATGTTGTATTGCGGTCACCAAAGCGGTACGTATTTTGCAGCAGGCGTTTGGGCTGCCATACAGAGTAATATTTTAATTGCGCAGGAAATTGCGTTCTGTCGCCGGCAGCTTTAAAAGCTCTTTCAGCAATGATAGCAGAGGCTGCATGATGGCCATGCCCGGCCATAGTATTCGGCGGAAAGCGGCATATCACCACATCCGGGCGGAATTTGCGCATCACCCACACAGCATCATTGGTAAGCTGGTCTTGCGGCCAGTGCTTGAAAGTCTCTTCGTAAGTTTTAGAAAAACCAAAATCTATGGCACGGGTAAAAAACTGCTCGGCGCCATCAAGTTTGCGGGCCTCCATGAGCTCATGGGTACGTATGAGACCCAGCGCATCGCCCTGCTCACTACCCAGTATATTCTGCCCACCATCCCCACGGGTAAGCGATAGATATGCCGTGCGAATGTTCTTATCATTTACCAGCCATGCCAGCAGGCGTGTGTTCTCATCATCAGGATGTGCAGCAACATATAGCACGTTCACGAGGTGTTGTAACTGTGCCAGCTCGTGATATATTTTTTCAGAGTTTGCCGGGCGCACCTGTTGTGCGTACACATTTGGCAGTGCAATTATGAAGAATAGTATTAGAATAATTTTCCGCATGAATCAGTTGTATAAATTGTAAGCACGAATATAGGATTGTTTTAAAATAAAAACCGGCAATTTGATCTATGACCAAATTGCCGGAATCTATTTAAGCTATAAGTAATAACCCGAACGTGGGGTTCAGATATTTTTTAATCGTTAGCCTGCTTGTGGCGACCCGTATTGTTTATTTCGTCAATTAGTTTGTTGTTATTAATGATATAATCATTTTCAAAGGCGCTGCCTTTAGCCATTTCCATAGATTTCTTAGCTGCTGCTATTGCTTCGTCATTATGTCCCAGCCTTTTTTCGATACGGGCTTTCAAAAACCATATATAATAAGCCTTAGGATCCTGCTCCAGTGCTTTGTTTACATAACTTGCGGCAAGATCAGTTTTCTGGTTTGTTTCGTAATAATAACTTGCTGCCTGGAAATAAGGAATGGTTGGCGGGTGATTGATAGCCTTGTCTATATTAACTTCAGAAGATTCGCTGTTATTAGCTACTACGGGTAAAATAATTTTTGTCCTTTCCCATACCAGCTCTATTTTACAGGTATTGAAAGTGATGTCTGTAATATTTATAGTGAATGTCTGCACATCTTCTTCCAGCTTATTTGCTTTTACTGTGAAGCGGGCTACATCATTTTCTTTTGGGAAACCTTCAGGGCCCCATGTACCTGCGCCTGTATTAAGTATTACTCTCCATGTTTCTCTATCAGGAATCGTATACAGCGCATATTCACCTGCTTTTATTTTCTGTCCTGCGATCTCGAGGTCTTCGCCTATTTTGATCTTGGTAGGAGCATTAGCCCCTGTGCGCCATACTCTGCCATATTGCTCCAGCTCACCGAATATTTTACGGCCGCGCATTGATGGACGACTATAACTGATCTCAATACTGGACATAGAAAAGTCCTGTGAAATTTTTGCATTCGGGCTAAGCGCCGGAAGCTTTAATGAACTTTGCGCATAAGTTGCCAATGATGTAGCAACGAATAATACGGAAAGGAACAATTGTTTCATGTTATTTTGTTTTTTGAAACTGCAAAATACGAACTAAGTTGGTAAGTTGTAATTTAAGTAGAAAGTTAAAAAGTGAAAACTAAAAAGCGTGATGCGAAAATGAATAGTAATAAGAAAAAAAAGTCCCGATACCGCTGGCGGCATCGGGAAAGGACTGAGCTTACTAACCCATCTATGTATAGCAAATGTCTAAAAAAAGTTCGGTATTTTTAAATTAATATTTCATGAATATCATGTGAAATCAAAAAAAAATATTCCATATTTTTTTCGATTATAATATTAAACATAAACGCTATTGAAGTGCGATTCGAATAAATAAAAGTAATAAAGAAAATAATATGACAGCCCCAATCAGTAATTTAATAAGCGGTGACTTTTTCCTGGCTATAGTTTGAGGCCTGAAAATTATGGGCTGGTCCAGTCTATCTTGCTGGTATTTGGTTGAGCCGTCCCCGTTGCGCATATATGCCGATTTTGCCGGGGGAATGTTTTTTAGGGATATCATAGGTATCATATTTAAAGCATGACCGATCTCTTCTACTTATATAGGCGTAATTTGGGCGCAAAATGTTAGTTTTTGGGTGAAATATTTATTTTATAAATAAAAAAAATCCTGCACAATGTTACAGGATTTCAATGCATAATGTCATAATGATAGGGCTATATTGCTTTTAGAATAAAAGAGGTTTTATAAGGGCTGTGAATTAATACTTGGGTACATCAAGCAAAGTATACATAGGCTTATTTTAAACCAAAAAAATTTAACCAACGGTCGGAAAATCTAACGAACGGTAAATAGTGGTATTTTTTTGCACATCTATAAGCATTTATAAATCAAAGATAATAATATGAAACTCTGGCGTTAAAGCCATTAAAAAGCGATTAATTTAGTCCACTCTGTCATTCAAAATTAACAAAACAAGCCATTTTGTCTTGCAAAGAATTCAAATGCTGCCATAATTGCCGAATTTATGATTAGGTACACAGTTTGCAATATTCCTTTCAAACTTAAAAACTAAAAATTATGTACTACAAAAGAAACTACGGCATTACGCCCCGCACTATCAGCGGATTGATGGAAGACATGGTTCACACAGGATGGAACCGATTTAATGAAGAAGCAAATTCATTTGTTGCGCCTGTAAATATACAGGAGACCGACGGCAGCTATGAATTGCACCTGGTAGCCCCGGGCCTTAGAAAAGAAGATTTTAAAATAAGCCTTGATAAGGAAATTTTAAATATCTCCTACGAACAAAAGAAGGAAGAAGCAACAGAAGAGCCTAAGGAAAAATGGCTGAGAAGCGAATACCGCATGAAGTCATTTAAAAGAAGCTTTTCGCTCAATGACAAGGTTGACGCAGGTAAGATCGCCGCAAAATATGCCGATGGTGTATTGGTTGTAACATTACCTAAGAAAGAAGTAACCGAACCGGCTACACACGAAATAACTGTGAACTAAGTGAGATGAGTGGTGTGAAACAGATGATGCAGTGACTGTGAAGATGAGTATGTGGCAAAAACAGAAAGGCGGGTAATACCGCCTTTCCTGTTTTTATACCAATCTAAAAAAAACCACAAAACCTGTAAGCCGGATCCTGTACCCCTTGCGGAGTGGCTATCATTTATCTGGGATGTCATTTACACAACACCTCTATCTGCCAACCCACGTACATCGGACGAGCCATCCTCAGGCGCACGCTTATTTGGCATTTCAGCACGCAAGGTTTACCCCTATTCATTGTCTCCAATGGATACCGTAGTCTCTTACACTACTTTTTCACCCTTACCCGCGAGGGCGGTTATTTTCTGTGGCACTGTCTGTCTGCAGATTACCCTGCAGCCTACCCGTTAGGTAGTGCGTTGCTCTATGCTGTCCGGACTTTCCTCCCGTAATTAATTACAGGCGATAACCCGGTTTTGTAGTGAGGCAAAGGTAGTTTAAAATCAATCGCCCGAATACCATTTCAAAATCTACTGTATAAAGAATTTTTATAAGCTAATCAAAAAATAGTAAACCATTTAACTATTGAGTGCTTACCTTTGTATCATGTCTAAAGCAAAATCAGACATTACAATTGCCTTCAACAAGAAATTATTGATGGTAAACACTGCATTCAGGCAATTTATTCAATGTAAATTAAAGGAACATAATGTAGACCTGACCTTTGAAATGCTGCAAGTGATGGCATGCCTGTGGAATGAAGACAGCATAAACCAGCAAGAGATCGCGAACACTACGGTGAAAGATAAAGCAAGTATGACTTACCTGATAGACAATCTTACCAAGCGCGGCCTTGTAAGCAGACTGGAAGATGCAAACGACAGGCGCAATAAACTTATCCTGCTTACAGAGCAAGGAAAATTATTGAAAGTAAAAATCCAACCGGTTATTGATGAAATGCATGCGGTGACCGGGAAGAATATTGATGTTGCCAAATTAAAAGAATTCATGGCCGTATTAGATAAAATAGAGAGCAATCTGAAAATGCGTTAAAAAATTTTGACAACTTAGTTAAATACTTTACTATCAAGTACTTACTTTATTTAAACAGACAAAAACTACTAAATGAAAAATAGTATCCTATGAAAAAAACCATAATTGTACCAACGGATTTCTCGGATTCAGCTGCCAATGCGCTTAGTTATGCCTGCAAATTTGCCAGGGACTATAACTTAAATATACTGCTGGTGCATATTTACTCCATACCCCGTAGTTATGCTGCCGAAGGCCTGAGCCTGACTACCATAAATGATGCAATGGATGAAGACAGGGTGAGATTAAAAAATGAACTGGAACACGTAAAAAATAAGTATAGTAATATACACTTTGAAGCAAAAATGATAACCGGGGACTTCCTGGAGACCTTACAGGAGTTAAAAAGAGAATTAGATCCTGCATTGATAATAATGGGTGCTGTGATGGAATATTCTGAATTATCACTCTGGGACGATGACTGGCTTAATGCCTTAATAACAGTATCATGCCCGGTACTGGTTATTCCGCAGCATATAGCTTACAGCCCCATTCTGCGCATCGCTTATGCCACTGATAATAAAAAGCCATGCCTGCCGGAACAAACAGATGTGATAAAAAAATTAGTGCGACTTTCCAATGCCAGTTTCTATATAGTTCATATTACTCCTAAATCAGGCCCACAAGAAGAAAATGCCAATACTGCCTTAAATGAAGTGTTCAGCGATATAAAACCGCAATACCACATTGTAGAAAACAGATCAGTAATAAGGGGCATGGCTGAATTTATAAAGCAATACCACATTGATCTTTTGCTGGTAATGCCACGCAAACATGGTTTGTGGCACAATTTATTTAACAAAAGTTATACCAAGCAACTAGCGTTACTAAATGACCTGCCTGTTATGGCAATGCATGATAATGATTAAATACACTATCAGAAAAAAAGTACATACTATGAATACACATACTAAAAACGGGGGTGCCTTTCATCCGTTATCGGCAGTAACGTATTATTTCTCTCTTCCATTTATATACATGCTTTCTGCGTTGCCCTTTAAGGTCCTTTATTTATTTTCCGATTTTACTTATCTGCTCTTATTTCGTTTTATAGGCTACCGTAAAGATGTGGTGCTGCAAAACCTGCGCAACTCCTTCCCTGAAAAAACTGAAAAACAGATAAAGATGATCTGCAAGAGTTTCTATCATAACCTCTGCGATTTTATGCTGGAGATCATTAAGACTATTACCATACGCAAAAAAAGTATACAGGAACATTGCAAATTAACACCGGAAGCAGATGCACTGTTCTCGAAATATGCTGAAGCAAACCAAAGCGTGATAATGGTAATGGGACACCTTGGCAATTGGGAATGGGCTTGTAATGCATTTAATATAGCCGGCAAACACCAGTTATATGTGATATACCACCCGGTAAGTAACAAATATATTAACGGGCTCATGATCCGGATTCGCACCCGAAATGGTACGCGGCTTATACCCATGAAAAATACCTACTGAGAAATGCTGGCAAATAAAAACGGGTTGAATGCCACGGCATTCGTTGCTGACCAAACGCCCAGGCCCGACCATGCTTATTGGACAACATTCCTTAACCAGGACACGCCTGTATTCAAGGGAGCAGAAGTGTTGGCAAAAAAAATGGACCTGCCTGTAATATATACATCTGTAAAAAAAATAAGCAGAGGATATTATGAAATGCATGCAGAGTTGCTTATAGAAAACCCAAAAGCCACTGCCGAAGGTGAGCTATGCGAGACATACATAAGGCGGCTGGAAAAAGATATAACTACCCAACCTGAAACCTGGCTTTGGTCGCACAGGCGCTGGAAACATAAGCGTGTAAATGCCATTGGCTCTTTAGCCAATGCTGCAAACTAAATGGAATAGTATTTATTTATGTTAGCATTCAGCCGCATTGTGTTCTTAAATTTTACCTTTATAAAATGAAAAGAATATTTGCGTTTTTAACCAGCCTTCTCACAATCATTATAAATGTAACTGTTTTCGCACAGGCAGGTTCCGTACCTCCTCCTCAAAAACGCGTTGGATGGGAACGCTTTACAAACAAATCTGCTGATAGATCACTGTTGTGGAAAATAAGCGGGAAGGGCCTTGCAAAGCCATCTTACCTCTTTGGCACGATACACCAGATATGCCCCGGTGATTACTTATGGACAGATATAATGAATCATAGCCTGAACGAATGCGATAAGGTATGCTTTGAAATGAACCTCGATGACCCTAACGTGATGATGCAGGTAGCCACCGGCCTGATAGATATGAGTGGCAAAAAACTGAAAGACTATTTTACGCCCGCACAGTATGAGCGTGTAAAGCGCTACATGAAAGATAGTATGGGCATGGATATAGCTTTGTTTGAACAAATGAAACCCATAGCGCTGGAAAGCATGATAGGACTGAAAGAAGGAAGTTGCGACAGCCCTATTTCTTATGAAGAGACCATAATGAAAACGGCTAAAGAGCACAGGCAGGGAATACTGGGACTGGAAGAAGCTAAAGAACAACTGGACGTGCTGGAAACCATACCAGTAGACACCGTGATAAAACAACTCATAGATGCCCTTGATAATTTGAATAGCAACATGGGCGACACCACCTACCAGCAAATGATCAGTGCCTACAAACAACAAGACCTGTCGGCACTCTATACGATGATAACACAATCAAAAGAATTGGGCGATGGTATGGATGCCTTCCTGGATATACGGAATAAAAAATGGATACCGCGGATGGCAGAAAAGATGAGTAAGAACTCTGTATTCTTTGCTGTAGGTGCCGGGCACTTATATGGCGACAATGGTGTGATCAGCCTTTTGAGAAAGGAGGGGTATGTTGTATTGCCTATCAAATAACCCCACCCCCTAAAGGGGCTTTACCGGTGAATATATTTTGAGATCCAGAGCTTCATTCGAGTATACAAGCCAGAGGCTGTTACATTAATAACGGCAGCTAAATATTAAATTACGCAAGCGAAGCCCCTTCAGGGGTTTGGGGGTTTTATAATTTAAAATCCAAATAATACTGCCTGGCTATTGCTTCATACTTTTTTGCAGCATCCATATTGCCCATGCCTTTGTAGCTGAGGGCTATGTATGGGTAGTCTTTTACATCGTGGGGGTCAAGTGCCAGTGCTTTGTTCAGGGCATCAATGGCATTGGCATATTGGCCCATCTGGTAATAGCAATGACCAAGGTTTGAGAAGCCATTTACAAAGGTAGGGTTAGCAGCTACCAGTTGTTTTAGTATCTCCAGTGCCTGGGGGTATTTCTTTGCAAAAAGATAGGTAGCGCCGAGGTTATTGGCGGCATTAAAATCGCTGGGGTTTTGTTGCAGCGCCAGTTTAAATTCGGGTTCTGCAAGATCAAATTTATTAGCGAAGTAATACACAAGTCCTATCTGCTGGTGCACGCCTGCCATATTAGGGTCAAAGGCCAGCGCCTGGTGCAGGGCATAAAGTGCAGAGTCGGTATTTTTTAAATTCATGTAGCAACTACCCAGGTTAAAATACGCTTGTGCAAAATCGCCCTTTATCTGGATGGCCAGTTTATAATAAGGCACCGCCTGCTGCAGCCTGCCGGTGCGCATATATACCGTACCCAGATTATTAGCGGCAATAGATGAGTATGCGCTCAAAGCTATGGCCCGCAGGTAATGATATTCGGCTGAGTCGTAGTTAAGTGCATTTAAATATGCAGTACCCGCTTCGGTATGGGCATCAGTATAGTCGGGAAATATGGCTATAGCCTTTTTCAGATAGGTAATGCTCTCCATCAGTAACTGGCGTTTTACGGCGGTGTCTTTTTCTGCGGGGTATTCATTTTCTATCATGTCATTGCCTATATAGTAATTGAGGCGGCAATCATCCGGTGCTTTATCGGCATCTGTTTTATAAAGTATGCTGTTTGTTCTCCAGTCGGCATTGCGAGCCATAGTGAGGCCGGAGAAAGCAACGCAAACTACTACTAGTATTGCCATGAGCGGTATATTTTTAACCGCATCAGGTAACGATACCTCTTTGCGCACCACCCATTTTTCTAATGCCAGCGCAATAAGCAGGCAGAAACCGGCCGATGCAAAAAAAGTGAATCGCTCCCCTAGTTGCGCACCCATCAGGAAGAATACATTGGTAAACAACGACATGGTGGCGAGGAAAAACAACATACCAAAAGCCCACGGGTCTTTGTGGTCTTTTATAAACCGGTACAGCCCAATCACACCGAGGAACAAATAAATCGCTAACGAAAGCAGCACCCAGATATTCCCAAAGCCTACATATGGGATGGTATTATAACCATAGTCGCAATTAAGTGGGTATGGCAACAACAACAGCTTGATATAAATACCCAGCCCAAGAATGGCTGTAGCTATACGCATCATCAGATTGGGTGCTTTTACAAGTGCATTATCTATAAATTCTACTGCTGTGGTACTGGCACCATAGTCGCTGAGTATCTTACCGCGAATTATGAGATATATACCTGCCATCACCGCAGACCCTATAGTCATAAAAATGGCCCGTTTCTTATCCTGGTTTTGATAAAAGAAAAATACCAGCGGTATAATAAACAGGAAGGTGATCACCGTTTCTTTAGAGAGGAATGATAGAAAGATCATAAGCAGCCCGGCGGCCAATTGCCATATCTTGCCATCGCGCATATAAGCCAGGAAAATATTGAGTCCGGCAAATGCAAAGAAGAAGCAGAACAGTTCATCAAGGCTCTTGATATTCGCAACCACTTCAGTATGTATCGGATGGACGGCAAACAAGAGC
>CAIRZD010000143.1 GCA_903882965.1 uncultured Bacteroidota bacterium | reverse complement strand
CTCAACCTTGTTCCAGTAAAATCAGGCTTTCCCAAAGATATTTTGCCCTTTTTGAAAAAGTTCCGTATGTTTATGATTCTGAACAAATCCTACAAACCTAAAACCTATGAAAAACCTTGTATTTCTTTTCTCATTTTTGTTTTGTTCTCTATATGCCACGGCATCAACTAATATTACTATCTCAACTGTTGCCGGGCATTGGACATTAGCAGGGTCGCCATTCCTGGTCTATAATGACATAAGTATTGATAGTTGCAGTTCTTTAACCATAGACCCCGGAGTGGAAGTAATATTCCAGGGGAATTATTCTTTTCACGTTTATGGGAGCTTAATTGCAGAAGGATCTGCAGCCCAGCATATTCTCTTTCATGTCAATGATACTACTGGTTGGTCTGCTATTGCTACAGATTCTATAGGATGCTGGAAAGGTATTAGTTGGGACATATATTCCTGCTCATTACCCGATGCTACGGCCTTTAAATACTGTGAAGTATCAGATATAAAATCTCCGATCATCCTTGAAGGTTACCGGGCAGATTTACTGGAGTATTGCTATTTTCATCACAACTTTGGTTCGTTTTCTTTTGCATCATATCAGTTCCCGTCCCCTTCATTTGAAATAGCTCATTGTGCCATATCCGGATGCACAAACTGGATTGATACGATATCTTATTATAACACAAGTTTACTACAGTTGGGCAGTCCGGACAATAATAATTTAATTAAAATTCATGATTGCGATATCTACAACAACATTGGAAATTTGCCATGTATTGATGTTCAGAACGCAACATTTTTATTTGAACATAATAATGCATATGGGAATGCGGCAAACGACAGTTCTACAGCACACGGCACCATTTTTATTCGCTCCAGCAACGTTACTATTCGGGACAATAAAATATATGGAAATAGTGATGGTGAGAATGCGGCCTTGTATTCAGTCTCCAACAATATAGTGATCGAACGAAATTATATTTGCAATAATCGATCAATAAACGGGATGGCAACAGGCTATATGTGTGGTGCATCTCAGGGTGGAGGAGGAATTAGGATAGCTTGCGACCCGGATTCAATTCAAATAAAAGCGATCATCAGAGATAATGTTATTGCAAATAATTTTTCAGGTTTTGGAGGAGGTGGTATTTATGTAATTAATGCAACTGTAGAGATAGTCAACAACCATATAGTTAATAATTCGGGCGCCCGTGGAGGTGGGGTTACCTTTAATAACTATCCTGCTAATAAACATACCCGTGGAACGATAAAAAATAATCTTTTTTACAATAATGTCTCCATTACTTACGATAACACCGGTGGGATCATTACTAAGTTCAGCATTGATACCACAGATGTATTTACTGACTATGCAGATACGTTGTTCTTTGAATACAATTGGATCAAAATGCCCATAACCAAGGCATTGGGTTTGGGTTCTATCTGGGCGGATACTTCCTTTCAATTAAGAGGGGATACAACAACTAATTTTATCGGAATCAATCCAGGAATGATCTCACCAACACTTACAACTGATTTTACGGAAAGTGCACTTGTCGCTGATTTTGGATTGATCCCTACATCTTCCTGCATTAATAGAGGTACTACTATGGGTATTGATCCGGGTTTTGCAGATTATATTGTTGATCATCGTATTTATGGTAGTTCTATTGATATAGGCGCGTATGAATATGGGGCCGGTCCATTCGATTTGGAAGTTCAGCAAATAGCAACTTTCGAAAAAACATGGATAGTGTACCCTAACCCGGCGCATAACGAGCTATTTGTTTCAGTACCGGATGCAAAAGGCAAAATAGTATTATATGATTTTTCCGGAAGAAAAATTGCCGAAAAAATAGCGGGTAGCGTTCTTACTTCTTTTGATATTCACACATTACCGCAGGGTATTTATTTCGTTGAATGGAATAACGATGCACATAACAGAGCGGTGAAAAAGATAGTGATGGAGTAATTCCAGAAAGTTTTTATTGCCTTCTTTTATCATTGATAAAAAATTGGCACGCTCCTTGCATTTACCTATTATACCAATAAACCAAAAAAGGAGGATGCTATGGTTATCGCAGTTTTATTGTTTGCGTTTGTGATGTCTTTGATAAAAGAAATAGTAGATAAGCTGATCCATAATAAGGAATCTGACCGCCAAGCTGATAAAATGGTGGAAAGCGCCTTTAAAGAACCAGACCTGAATAAGCAGTAGCAAACTGCCAACTGTAAACTGCGCACTGGAAACTAATCCAGCTTCAGCACCGCTAAGAATGCTTCTTGAGGCACCTCTACGTTACCTATCTGGCGCATACGCTTCTTACCTTCTTTCTGTTTTTCGAGCAGTTTGCGTTTACGGCTTATATCACCGCCATAACATTTTGCGGTCACGTCTTTGCGCATGGCAGAGATGGTTTCTCGGGCAATGATCTTGGCGCCTATGGCTGCTTGTATTGCTATAACAAACTGCTGTTTTGGTAAAAGGTCTTTGAGTTTAGAGCAAAGTTTGCGGCCAAAGTCCTGGCCTCTGCTGCGGTGTATGAGGGCACTGAGTGCATCCACCGGGTCTCCGTTCAGAAGTATATCCATCTTGGCTATATCGCTTTCGCGGTAGTCGAGCGGGTTGTAGTCGAAAGATGCGTAGCCGCGGGTACAGGATTTCAGCTTGTCGTAGAAGTCGAATACGATCTCTGTGAGTGGCATTTCAAATATCAGCTCTACGCGTGTAGGTGTGAGGTAATGCTGGTTAATAAGTAAACCACGCTTGCCGAGGCACAGGCTCATGATGTTGCCGATATAATCAGGCAAGGTAATGATCTGGGCGCGTATAAAAGGTTCGTCTATATGGTCTATATGGTTCGGTGGAGGCATTTCACTCGGGTTGTTCACAATGATCATTTTGTCTTTATCCCGAGTGGTATAGGCATGAAAGCTAACGTTTGGTACGGTAGTGATAACGGTTTGGTTGAACTCACGTTCCAGCCGTTCCTGTATTATTTCCATGTGCAGCATGCCGAGGAATCCGCAGCGGAAACCGAAGCCAAGGGCCTGCGATGTTTCGGGCTCAAAGGTGAGTGAAGCGTCATTGAGCTGCAGTTTTTCCATGCAATCTCTCAGGTCTTCAAAGTCGTCCGTATTGACGGGGAAGATACCGGCAAACACCATTGGCTTCACATCCTGGAACCCACGTACCACATCAGTGGTAGGGTTGGCGATAGTGGTGATGGTATCACCCACTTTTACATCCTTGGCGTTCTTAATACCTGTAATTATATAACCCACATTACCGACGCTCACTTCTTGTTTTGGGGTGAGTGTGAGTTTCATGATGCCCACCTCGTCGGCGGTATACTCGGCATCAGTATGTATGAATCTGATCTTGTCGTTCTTTCTGAGCGTACCGTTGAATACGCGGAAGTATGCGATGATACCCCGGAATGAATTGAACACGCTATCAAATATCACTGCCTGCAGTGGTGCCGTGGGATCACCTTTGGGGGCGGGTATACGGTCTATTATAGCTGTGAGTATCTCTTCTATGCCTATGCCGCTTTTGCCGCTGGCCAGTATTATATCTTCGGGTTTGCAGCCTATGAGGTCTACGATCTGGTCGGTGACCTCGGGGATCATGGCGCCGTCCATATCTATTTTGTTGATGACCGGTATTATTTCAAGGTCATTCTCGAGTGCCAGATATAGGTTGCTTATGGTTTGTGCCTGTATACCCTGTGAAGCATCTACGAGCAGGAGTGCGCCCTCGCAGGCAGCCAATGCCCGGCTGACCTCGTAGCTAAAATCTACGTGGCCGGGGGTATCTATGAGGTTGAGTACATATTTCTGGCCTTTCCATTCGTAGTCTATTTGAATAGCGTGGCTTTTTATGGTAATACCTTTTTCACGTTCGAGGTCCATATCATCGAGTACCTGGGCCTGCATATCGCGGGAAGATATGGTTTTGGTAAACTCGAGCAGGCGATCGGCGAGTGTGCTTTTGCCATGGTCAATATGGGCGATGATACAGAAATTGCGAATGTTTTGCATATATATTTTAGAGGGTGCAAAGGTACGTAATAATGGCTCAATTGCGTTATTGCCCAATTGCTTAATTGTTCCATGTTGTTTCCGAATTTTTATTTTCAGTTAAGTACATAAGTCCTGAAAAGGCAATAACTAAGGTCTTTTTTAAAATACTTTCAGGGGTATTGTTTTTTTGTATTCAGCTAGATCTGCGTTTATTCTTGTAATTTACCATGCTTCACAAAAGAAATAATGCTCCACTTCATCTATATTTACTATACATAACTTATTGTATATGGTCAATATCCGGTATTGAAATTCATGAATAAATAACCCTCTTTTAAAGAATAAAGAAAATAAAATGACAGGCAGCCACAGGTTTCTGAAAAAAATATTGCTGACGTTTTACTGTTTGCTGCTCCTTCCATCTTTACATGCCCAGGAAAACAAGCTGCTGTTCCAGAACTTATCGGAAGACAAGTTAATGGCAAGAAAAGCAAATATCGTTGACAGTTTTGCCTATTCATTAACTAACAGCAATCCCGACAGTTCTCTTTTAGTGGGGCGAATAGCTCTGAAGATCGCAGCGCAGGCCAAAAGCAGCTATTCCTATGCGCTGGCTCTTAATACGATTGGGTGGGCCAATTTCCATCTTGGCCATAAAGACTCTGCTATCTGGTACATAACTTCTGCAAAAATAATGTTTCATGATATGGGCAAACCGCTAATGGAATCCCGTATGCTCATGAATCTTAGCAGTGTTTATGAAGCCGAATCAAACTACTCCGAGGCCCTTGAAAATCTTTCTGCGTCAGTAAAACTGGCAGACCTCAACAAGGACACAGTTACGCAGCTGATAGCCGAAAAAACAATAGGTATTATTTATCGCAAACAGGGCCATTTTGAACAGGCAAAAGTATACCTGCAAAGAGCTGTGCAAATTGCTGCCAGTCAGAAAGATGCACAATACTATGCCGATGCGGTGTCCAGCCTTGCATCTTTGTATATGCAAATGAACTCTTTAGACACGTGCAGGATCCTTTACTTAAAGTCTATTGCAGTGTATAAAGCTATAAATGACCTTACCGGCATCGCGCTGGCAACCGAAAACATAGGCGTATGCTTTGCTCACATTGCCGATGCGCGATCCCTGGATTCGGCCATATTTTATTACCAGCGTGCCTATGACATTAACATCCGGCTGAATAATAAGTTTGATGCTGCGTATGAAAAAATGCTGATCAGCGATATCCAGACGAGTAAAAAACAATACAAGCTGGCTGAAAAAAATCTAAAAGAATCGTTATCGGTTTTTGATTCAATGCATGTAGTGAGCGAAGAATACAGCGGTTACCAGTCACTGAGTGTGCTATACGACAGCATGCATGAGTATGACAAAGCCTACCAGGCGATCTTAACAGCCAATATCTATTATGACACCATCAACAAAGAAGAAAAAAATCAGGCCATAGCAGATATGCTTGTGAGGTATGAGGCAAATAAAAAAGACACCATGATTGCCCTGCTGAATGCGCGCAGCGAGCTGGCGGAACGTAAGCTTTCAAGAACACGTATCATTGAATTTTTTTCTATCCTGCTTATTGTGTTCATCGCGTTGCTCACCTTATTATTACTTAACAGGAATAACATCAAACAACGCTTGAAGCAATTGCAGATGCGCAACCAGATAGCCGGTGACCTGCATGATGAAGTAGGCAGTTCATTAAGCAGTATACTGATGCTGGGTAAAATAGCGATGGCAGAGCAAAGCGGCAAGGAGGAGATCATCAATAAAATAAACAGTAACGCAGAAGAAATGATAGAACGCATCAGTGATATAGTATGGGCAACAAATCCCAAATACGATGACGGTAAGAACCTGCATGAAAAGATCAGTAATTACATATTGCAGGTAAATAAATTGTCACAACGAACAGTAGATCTGAATATAGGCGATGAAATAGCCGGCATAAAGTTCCAGATGGATGTAAGGAGAAATGTATTCCTGATCATAAAAGAGGCTATTAACAATATACTGAAACATGCCAATGCAACAATCATTACAATTGGCATATATGCTGAGCAGAAGAAATTATATATCCAGGTGTCTGATAATGGAAATGGGTTTGATGCGCACAACCACAATGACGGCAACGGGCTGGAAAATATGAAGGCGAGAGCTGAGAACGTAGGTGGCAAATTTGTCTTAACCTCCGCTCACGGCAAGGGCACCGAAATCAATATAGTGATACCGATGTAAACATTCCATCAATTGTTGAGCGAAAGTAATTAAGTCTTGAGATTGCCTCGTACCTCGCAGAGGCTCTTGCTTTAATTGTGTTAGTTATTAATAGGCCTTTGTTTCTTTTGATTTATTGGTGTTGCTTTTTGTATTCTGCTACGTCCCATTTGATGTTCCAGTTGCCAAGGTAATCGGCGAGGGGGCCGAGGCCGACTCCGGCGCGGCGCTTGTCGACATTATCGGGGTCTTCGAGTGGGGCTAAGGAATAATTGCCTTTTTCATCGATCGTTACCTGGCTACCGTAGATCTGGTTTTTGCCATGAGCGAGCGCAAGCCTGTCTTCGAGTAATGCGAGGGCTGATGGTTGTGCCTTATTGTTTTTAACTGCGTTGCGCATCATGTCAACGTATTTGTCCTGTACAGCAGTATTGGCATGTTGGATAACAAGGAATATGGTTTCGCTGCCCTGATCGCCAACGATTTCCGGGCCGACCCAGCCGTACTGGTCGAGTATGGCCCGCACCTTTATTAGATCTATAGAGTCGTAATATGAAATTGTTTTCCAGAGGTCTTTTAGTTCTTTGGATTGCATGCCGTATTTTTTCTGAATGTCGTCTATCTGCATGCGGTATTTCTGATCGTTCTGCATGACGGTATCAAGGATGTGTACAAGTGGTTTATTCAAGCCTTCTTCGGCCTTGTCTTTGTTTTGCTGCACGAGGTCGCAAAGGGTTTTCCAACGGGGATCGTTGTGGAGGCTTACGAGGTCGGCATCTACGAGTAAATGACCGATATCCGTGTAATTACTTTTTGTGGCTATCTTGTTCAGTTGGAAGAATGCAGAGTCTTTATTGCCGGCCTGCGCCCATGAGCAGGCGGCGTTGTAACGGTCGTCGGGCATTCCTTTCCAGCCATTTGATTCAAATGCGTGTGAGAAGGCTTCGGCAGATTGTTTGTATTGTTTGGCATCATAAAATGCCATGGCTTTTTTTACCCAGTCTGCATATTCAGGGCTTAACTGCGCGTGGGAGGTAAATGAGATCAGCGCGAAGGAAATGAAGCATACTATTTTACGGATCATAGCATTGATTTGAAGAGGTGATATTCCGAAAATTAATAAAATTTGATTGGAAAGCCCGGCTTAGAAAAAAAAAATGTAAAAATAATTTTGCGAAACCAAAAGGTTTCCTATTTTTGTGAAACCTTTTGGTTTCATTACTATTGGATGGATGTAATTGGCAGGTGGAATTAATAAATAAAAAATGGTAGAGGTGTTTTCAACGAATGTGGAGGTGAGTGCCCAGGGAGATGTACTGGTGCAGGAATTGCTTGCACAATTTCCTGAAAGTAAAATAAATTTCGACCTGGAGGATTGCGATAAGATATTAAGGGTGGAGGGGGAGCCGGTGTGGCCTGAAAAAATAATTGCAGTGCTGGAGGGTAATGGTTACCGGTGCAATATGCTGGTATAATAATTGTAAAAAAAGATCGAATTATGAAGAGAGATGTGTTTCAGGCGATAGCGGACCCGACAAGAAGAGAAATATTGAACATGGTGGCGTACAAACCGCTAAATGTGAATTCGGTGGCAGAGAACTTTGATGTGAGCCGTGCGGCTATCTATAAGCACATGAAGATACTTATAGAGTGCGGGTTGATAAATATGAAGCAGCAGGGCAGGGAAAGGTATTGTGAGGCGAAGCTGGAAAAGCTAAATGAGGTATCGGAGTGGATAGAGCAGTACCGGCAGTTTTGGGAAACCCGGCTGGATGCATTGGAGCTATACCTTGAGGAAATACAAAAGAAACCAGTATTGCAAACTAAAACTAAAATAAAAAAACATGGCAACAAAAAACCAACCCGAAAATAACAGGGATACGAACAACAGCGCTGATCGCGAGATCGCAATTAGCAGGATGCTGAATGCGCCGAGAGAACTGGTGTGGAAAGTATGGACGGAGCCGGAGCACATTGCTAAATGGTGGGGCCCGAATGGATTTACCAACACCATAAAGGAAATGGATGTGCGCACGGGTGGTATGTGGCTGCATACGATGCATGGCCCTGATGGTACTGACTACCCTAATCAGGCTGTATTCAAGGAGGTTGTAAAACCGGAGCGTATTGTATATGTGCACACAAGCCCGGGTTTTACGGCTACGGTGACTTTTGAAGCTGTGTATAACAAAACGAAGCTTACGATGAGTATGGTGTTTGATAGTGCAGAGGTAAAGGATCTTGTAGTGAAAGCGCATGGTGCTGTTGAAGGCCAGGTACAAACTATTAACCGTTTGGAAGAACATTTGAGTGAAATGCAGGCAGGTGAGGAATTAGTGATCTCGCGGACCTTTAATGCGCCCAAAGAGCTGGTATACAAGGCATTTTCGGAAGGGGGAGCTATAGCGCAATGGTGGGGGCCTAAGGGTTGTACCTTAAATATCAAGACGTTTGACTTTTCACCGGGTGGTGTGTTTCATTATAATATGGAATTCGCAGGTAGGGTGATGTGGGGCATATTCAAGTACATTGAAATGTCGGCACCGGATCGTATTGTATTCATCAATTCGTTTTCGGATGAAGAAGGTAATGTAACCCCTAATGCGTTTATGCCGAATTTTCCGATGGAGACACTGAATATTGTAACATTTGTGGAGCATGATGGTAAAACCACGCTTACATTCAGAGGAGGTGCAGTGAATGCAACGGCAGAGCAGCAAAAAGTATACGATGGAATGAAGGGTGGCTTGCAGCAAGGCTTTGCAGGAACATTTGACCAACTGGAACAATACCTTGCAAACAACAAATAATTTAACAAATAAAACAACCGTTATGGAAAATCAAGCTAACAAAGAACTTACGATCACCCGTACATTCAACGCGCCCCGCGAACTGGTATGGAAGACATGGACAGATGAAAAGCATATTGAACAATGGTGGGGACCAAAAGGGTTTACGAACCCGGTATGCAATTGGAATGCGAAATCGGGTGGCGGAATACTCATTCATATGAAAGCGCCGGATGGAGTTATTTACCCTATGGATGGAGTATTTCAGGAGGTCGTCAATCTTGAAAAAATTGTATTTACGAGTGCGGCATTAGATAAAAACGGTAAGCGCCTTTTTGAAATTCTCAATACAATAATTTTTATTGAAGAGAGTAATAGAACAAAATTAGTTCTGTATTTTGTGGTTTCTAACGTTACTGCTGAAGGCGCGCCATATCTTGCCGGAATGG
>CAIRZD010000142.1 GCA_903882965.1 uncultured Bacteroidota bacterium | reverse complement strand
CAAAAATAGTACTGCCGTCTTTCTCATATAATGCCATTCCAGGTTATTGCCCTGGTTCAGTTCTGCAGCAACTGTAAATACCTCAAATCCCGGGTTGATCGGCCTCCCCGTTATTTCTGATAACTCTTTAGCTTTTTGTTCTAATTCTCCGTTAATATGAAAATTAGCCAGGGTCATTTTATTCACTACTTCATTGGCAGTATATCCGAGCCATTTTTCTGCGGCAGGGTTGAAAAATTGTATCAACCCATCTTTATCACATACGAAGATTATAGCGCCTGCATGGTTCCATATATTATTCAGAAACGTATTTACTCGTTCCAGTTCAGCATCTTTCCTTTCTGTTTCTTTTATCTGGCTACCTAGTTGCTCTACGGTTATAGCCAGTGATTGTGAGCCTTCTTTTACCTTTTCTTCAAGGTGGGCATTGAGTTGAACAATTGCCTGCTCAGTTTCCTTTCTTTGAGTAATATCGTTGATGAAGGCTAGTGAATAACTATCCTCACCTATTTTGTAATGCCCCAAGCTCACTTCTACAGGAAATTCAGAACCATCTTTTTTCAGTCCGGATAATTCCATTCCGAGCCCCATTGGCCTGCTATGTGGGTCAGAACTGAACTTTTCCCTATGGCCAACATGTCTTTTTGTATATCTTACAGGTACTAAAACTTCTACCTTCCTGCCTATAAGTTCCCCCTCATTATAACCAAATTGGTGCTCAATATACTTATTTGCCATTTGTATCTCACCCGCAGCATTAGTAATGAGGATACCAATACTAGCATAGTTAAATAACGCCTGAAAGGTGTCATTATTTAAAGTGGTAAAAGGCATGCCTAAATGTAATCCAATTTCATTGTTTGTCAATACTTTCTTGCTGTTTTTGGACATGATCTTATTCATAAAATAAAAAAATGAATGTATTGAACATCTTAAAGACAAAAGATGACCTAAATCATAAAAAATTATGACTTATATCATCTTTTATGGCAACAGGAGTGAATTTCGTTGTGCGCCACTTCCACTTTCGGGCTCAGGTATGGGATACCTAAATTCATTCCTCTTAATACAAATAAGCACCCAAAAGAAAATACGATTACAGGAACCAGTTTTTTAATATGATTACCCCTAAGAAAATGAATCTTATTTTTCAATAAAGTGATACTTATGAGCATTGGCAAAGTTCCAATACCAAAAAAATATATGAGCCCCATTGCCTGCACTGAAGAGCTAAGCGTAATAGATGCAGAAAGGGCCATATAAACAAGGCCGCAGGGAAGCAACCCGTTAAGCATACCAGCTGCAGCTATAGCCCCTAACCCGGGTTTCCCGATCACATTACCCAGTTGTTTTTTCACAAATCCGTCCCATGGTAGTTTTATCTGCAATAAATGAACAGAAAAAAACGAGAGTATCCCCGCTATAAGTAACAGCCCACCTAAAATGATGGAAATGTATTGCTGTATCTTAGGATCAAACAAGTTACGGAACGAGTGCAATACCAATGCCAGAAAAGCGTAAACGGATATGCGCCCTGTGTGATATAATCCTATAGCAATAGCTTTCTTTGCGCCCTTAAAAAGCTGGAAAGGCATGATCCAAACAATGGGCCCGCACATGCCGGCGCAATGCAGGCTGCCGGTAAAGCCCATCAATAAAGCCATTATTACTACAGACGTGCTCATCAGGAGTGTAATAATATTTCTGATTCCTGGTAATAGTTTTTCCCGTCTACCGCACAATTGATCTTGATCGTATACTTGGTATTACGCAATGATTTACGCGAAACCGTCACACTGTTGTTTCCGGTATTAATTTTAAAGCTTTTGTCCCAATCCTCATTTACTGGTGAATAAAACCTGATATCACCAGACAATACCTTACTTCTGAATTCATCAGGAAAATCTATTATCACTGAATCTTTATTTGCATGGATTGATACAGGCTGTGAAAGACCTGCCTGATTTTTCCCTGCGTCCAGTGTTTTCTGAAAAGCAAGCTCATCATCGTAATAGTTTTTTGACACAAGGTCAAATTTCTGACGGCTGCTGGCAACTACCAGTGTCACCATCAATACAACAAAACAGCTGTACAAAATTGTAATCTTCCACCCCCATCCTATTTTCATATATTCCAGTTTTGGTTATTATTTAAATGGCCCAAGAAACGATGTCGTTAATGTGCTGATCTTCTTCCCACCTTCGTATACTCCTATTTTCAATAATGTTTTCCTGTCTTTGATCTCGGCATTATCAAGGTAAATAAACATGGTCCCTACCGTTGTTCCATCTTTGGGAACCAATAAATTCTCTTCTCCAACCACCTTAATACTTCCCTTAAAATTTTCAGGCTTTAATTCAAGCTGTTTAGGCTTAAATGTCTTGTTAAGCAGTTTATAACTATAGAGATTACTCAATTGGTTATTGGGTTGCTCCTGGTATAACTGGCCGGGGACTCGCAATATAGTTACCCCAACATCTGTTCTGCTTGCAAGAAGCCACACAAGTATTCCCAGCAGCACACACATCACTATACTATATGCCTTCATTCTCCAGGTAAATTTCCATGGCCTTTTTTCAGCGATATTATTTTCAGATGCATACCTGATAAGGCCTTGGGCAGCCCTACTCCATCCATCATTTTATTGCAGGCATCGATGCACGCAGAACAATTAATACATTCCAACTGTGTGCCATTCCTTATATCAATACCTGTTGGGCAAACCTTTACGCACTGTGCACAATCAATACAATCTCCTATAGTACGCTCTTCATTTTTATGAAACTTACCGCGCTCCTCACCGCGTTTATAATCATATGCTACTATTACCGAGTCGCGATCCAGCAAAACTCCCTGCATACGGCCATATGGGCATATTACCGTGCATACCTGCTCCCTCATCCACAAGTAAACAAAGAAAAAAACTGTTGTGAAAACCGCCAGTGTAATAAAGCTGCCTAAATGCATTGCAAATGGCTCTCTTATCATTTTATCCAGCTCATCCACACCAATTATATACTCCAGAAATGTATTGGCGATAATGAAACTCAATAACCAGAAAGCTATCCACTTACTTACTCTTTTAGTGATCTTATCTGTGTTCCATGGCCCTTTGTCAAGTATTTTCTGCTCTACACCATTTCCTTCTATCCAATATTCTATCTTACGGAACAGCATTTCCATAAATACAGTTTGAGGGCATGCCCACCCGCAAAATACCCTCCCGAAAACCACCGTGAATAAAGCAATAAAAACTATAAACACAGCCATTCCTATTGCAAAAATGAAAAAATCCTGGGGCCAGAATATCTGCCCGAAAAGGATAAACTTTCTTTGCAGAACATTTATAAGAAATATAGGCTGGCCATTAACTTTTATAAATGGAAGCCCGAAAAAAACCAACAAGTATAATACTGTTACCCATTTACGCAAATCATGTAATCTTCCTTCCGGCATTTGCGGATATACCCAAATGCGCTTACCACTCTTATCTACAGTAGCTACTTTATCTCTAAACGAACCTTCCTTCACATTCCCTTCCATTGTTACCAGCCTATTTAATGGCTACTTTAGCCGCTTTTGTACTATCTGTTTTTGTACTATCACTTGCCTTACCACCCTGCGTACTTTCTATATATAAATCACCCTGGGGTGCTTTTGGCGTAGCCGGATGGGTGCCTCTTAATGATTTTACGAAACTTGCCAATTCCTGTATCTGTTTAGCCGAGAAGTCATCTTTCCAGCTTTTCATTCCTTTATCCTGCCAACCATATTTTATGGTTTTAAAAACATCTTTAATACTGCCGCCATGCAGCCAATAATCATCTGTGAGATTTGGCCCTACCACCCCACCACCATCAGGCAAGTGACATGGCGCGCAATTTTTCAGAAACAATTCTTTACCGGCACCAACCTCAGTAGCGTCGGTGAGCAATGTTACATTGCTCTCATCAACATTGTTACCCGCTTTTGCCAGGTATGCCGCTTTATCTTCTTCTCCCTTTTGCATTTCTGCTACAAACTCTTCCTGTTGGCTTGGCCCATCATGAGAAACATGAAACCTGTAGAGATAAATAACACCAACAATTATCGTAAGATAAAATCCATACTTCCACCACGGAGGTAAGCTATTATCAAGTTCCTGAATGCCATCATAATTATGATCCAACAGAATATCTTTTTCTTTTTCAAGCGACGCCGCATTATTGAATTTATCCCAAAACCAGCTCTTCTGCACAACTGCAACTGTTTTTTCTTCTATCTCAAGAGTTTTTCTGATTGATTTTAACAGCGTATTGATATTGAGAACCAATGCAAATATTATGATGATCTCCAGTATAATAAATGCAGTGATAGCATAAAAATCCATTACTGCTATCCCTTGTATATAATTCGATGCCGGGGCAACTACTGCATTAGCTTTTTCATCTGCGAATGAATGAAATGCAGGCACTGTCATTGCAACAACCAGCAAAATTGTTTTTACAACGCCGGATGCTTCTCTCCTTTCTTTGCGCTTTTTATCCCTGACTACAAAACTCAACTGTCTAAGTGTATTTGCCAGCATCCCGATCACAAAGAGCAGAATAAGCATAAAGCCAACAAGGCTTATAAGCATTATATTGTAATTGCCACTTTTGTCCTGCGGGTTAGTATCTGCTGCAATAGAAAGTGCAGGAGAAAGAAGCATTGCTGTTGCTGTAAGAAAAAATATTTTTTTAGTCGCTTGCATGTTATTGCCGGTTTGTTATGAATAAATTATTCGTTTTCGCTTTCTGGAAATGGGATTTGCTTTAGGGAACTGATATACTTTTTATCTGCTTTCAGCGTCCATGTGGCCACAACTATAAAAAACAGAAAAAATATGGCCAACGAGGTGAGTGGGTAAATACCCACCCCCGTAATCGTTTCGAGATAATGTATGAATTTCATATAATACAGTTTTATTTGGCTGAAGTTGTTTTTTGTTCCAGTTTAATATCCGTACCTACACGTTGCAGGTAAGCTATGAGCGCTACAATTTCTTTATTGCTTTTCACCGTTATCTTATCATTAGCCAGGTTACTTACAATTCCATCAGCCTGTTTCATAAGATCCGCATTGGCTATCTTATCATATCCTGCCGGGTATGGAACACCCAAGGTGATCATAGCTCTGATCTTCGCACCGGTTATTGCGGTATCCAGGTCATTTTTAAACAACCATGGATAGTTTGGCATTACAGTTCCGGGAGAGATACTTGATGGCTCATACATATGATTGAAGTGCCAGCTATTAGGGTATTTGCCTCCTATTCTTGCAAGGTCGGGCCCAATACGTTTACTGCCCCACTGGAATGGATGATCATATACAAACTCGCCGGCTTTGGAGTACTCCCCATAACGTAATACTTCACTCCTGAAAGGCCTGATCATTTGGCTATGGCATAAATAACATCCTTCACGCACATATATATCGCGTCCTTGCAACTCAAGCGGAGTGTATGGCTTTACACTGGCAATAGTGGGTATGTTTGACTTAACCATAAACGTGGGTATCATCTCTATCATACCCCCTATTGCTACAAGCACCAGGCTGAATACAAGCATTTGAATAGGACGGCGTTCTATCCACCTATGCCAGTGCTGAGTGCTATGTGGCACATATATTTTAGTCAGTGGTGCTGCTTCGGCAGGCTCTTCATTTAGGGCATTACCTGCCTTTGCTGTTTTGTACAAATTATAACACATCATCAGTGCACCGATCAAATACAGAATACCGCCTACTCCACGCATTGCATAGAATGGCTGCATTTGTTTTACAGTATCCAGAAACTGGTATTTCAAAGTGCCTTCAGGAGTAATTTCTTTCCATGCAAGGCTCTGCATAAATCCGGCCCAATACATCGGTACTACATAGAATATTATACCTAATGTACCTATCCAGAAGTGACGGTTAGCAAGCTTTACTGAATATAATTTTGTTCTGAAAATTCTTGGGATCAGGTAATATAGAATACCGAATGTCAGGAATCCATTCCACCCAAGAGCGCCAACATGCACGTGAGCTATCGTCCAGTCAGTATAGTGGCTGATAGCGTTTACACTCTTCAGCGCAAGCATAGGGCCTTCAAAAGTAGCCATACCATAAGCTGTCACAGCTACAACCATAAACTTAAGTACCGGATCTTCCCGCACTTTATCCCACGCACCACGCAATGTAAGCAAGCCATTGAGCATACCACCCCAGGATGGTGCAATGAGCATTATAGAAAATACGGTACCCAAAGATTGTGCCCAATCAGGCAACGCAGTGTAAAGCAAGTGATGCGGGCCTGCCCAGATATAAAGAAATATCAATGCCCAGAAATGGATAATAGAAAGACGGTATGAATAAACCGGGCGGTTAGCAGCCTTTGGGAGAAAGTAATACATCAAACCCAGATAAGGCGTTGTAAGAAAAAATGCCACTGCATTATGCCCATACCACCATTGCACCAGTGCATCCTGCACTCCTGCATACCAGGAATATGATTTCATCCAGCTAAAAGGTATTTCTACCGAATTAACGATATGAAGCATGGCAACAGTCACGAACGTGGCTATATAAAACCAGATAGCAACATATAAATGCCTTTCGCGGCGAGTAAGTATTGTACCAAACATATTGATACCAAACGTCACCCACACCAAGGCTATAAGAATATCTATAGGCCACTCAAGTTCGGCGTATTCCTTACCGGATGTGTAACCTGCCAATAGTGTAATAGCAGCCAGAACAATTATAGATTGCCAACCCCAAAAATGAATCTTGCTCAATTTATCACTAAACATACGAGCCTTACATAAACGCTGCAGGGAATAATATACTCCCATAAAAATGCCATTACCTACAAAAGCAAAGATCACAGCATTAGTATGCACGGGCCGTACCCTTCCAAATGTAGTCGCCGCCATACCCATATTGAGCGCAGGAAAAACTAACTGGAATGCGGCAAGTAAGCCTGCAAGCATACCTACTATTCCCCAAAACATAGTTGCATAGGCAAACCATTTTACGATCTTATTATCATAAAAGAATTTATCTGTTTGTAACGGCGCTGTTACATTTGTTCCATCTAGTTCCATATTCATGTTTGTAAGTAATTTGTGTTAATTATTATATTTTATTGTTCTGCATTTCATCGTCATATAATATTCTCATCGCCGCACCTT
The DNA here is from genome assembly GCA_903882965.1 of uncultured Bacteroidota bacterium. Lineage (GTDB taxonomy): Bacteria > Bacteroidota > Bacteroidia > Chitinophagales > Chitinophagaceae > Nemorincola. The sequence continues at coordinate 19,310 of CAIRZD010000142.1, read as the reverse complement.
TACGGTCTTCATATTGATCATTTTTAACGCTCCAGATAAATGCGCCCAAAAACCCGCCTGCCACGAGTATACTTACCGCTACTAATACAAAAAATGCGCTCATAGACTTAAGTTTATTATTAGACAAAAATATTTCGAAGTGAAAAGTATTTTTATGACCTTGCTCAAATAAAAACATGACAATGGTCATGTTTTTATACCCATATAAAATGACAAGTCAATACCTGAATGAGATTCATGTCCCGCTATTTCCATATCTTAAAGCTGATCCTCATTTTTTTGCGTTGCAATAGTAAACGCCAGTCTATACAAAGAAAAATAACAATCGCAGCGATGCCTGATACAGTACCCAAAATGCTCTGCCAGGATAAAAACCCCTTAGATATCGCTACCGCATTCCTTGCTGCGTAATCTCCTGTCATTACGATGATCATGTCACTGGTAAATTTGCCAATAAGAAAAGAAGGAAGAATGTGCATTGGTTTGATCTTAGCCATCCCTGAGGCAGTAAAAAGCGGAGTAGATGGTAGCGGCAATAAAGTATATAAAAGTACAAACAGCTTTATTCGCCAGCCATTACCGGCGAGTTTTTCGCCTATGAATTCAATATCTTCCTGTTTTTGAACCCTTATGAATTTTGAAGAAATTAAGGGAATATAAAGGCTGTATAGATAACGGCCGATTGCTGAGCCAATAACACCGACCACCAGCACACTCCATATATTAAGCCCATATTTCATCTGAAAAAAAACCATAACGGTCCATGCAGGCGGCCCTATAAATGGCACAAGGTCTACAAGTAGAGAAGAAACGAAAACGAAGGCATAATACAGCATCAAAAAATAAAAATTTCATCCCCCTATCCTAATACAGTGTTATTTATTTTTATCAATTCTTCTGTGCGGAACGGGCAATAATGCACCTCTTCCTTTCCATCATTGTTTTTATGAAACCAAATACAATCAAACATATTGCTGCTGTACTCATTTGCAAGCACATCATAATGCACGCCTCTAATGGTCATTTCCGGACCTCCTGACGCTAGCCTGACTTTATCTCCGGGTATAAAACGAGTTTCCATGAATGCTTTTTCAACAAAAGTAAATGCACCACACACCTTTGGGATTGACCTCAGTCAGTGAAATACGTGTTTTTCATCAGGTTTTCAGGACGATATATCTGAAGTTTGGGGAGATAATGATACCCATATACCATAATCTCTAGGTATTCCTAGATCAGGATTATATTTATCAATGATAATGGTCATAAAACTATTTACCCACGAAAACTATCTTTGAATAAAATTATACCCAATGAAAAAGATAAACATCTCACACGTAAATAACGAGCACAACTATTGGCTACGCAGTCTCAACTTCTACAAAACTGAGGTAAGTATTTTAAAAGGAATACTCACTGAAATTGCCCGAAAAAACACCGGGGCAGAAGTGATGAAAACTGTTGAACATTTTGAAAACCAATTTAAAATACAAACAGATAACATCGACCGCCTTTCGCATACTATCCATGTAAATATTGACAGGATCAGCACACAGGCACAGCAATCTAATGCAGGCTATATAGATGCTGGTTTATTAACTGAGCATAATGCACTAAGCGGTAAATTTGAAAGCGAAGTAAGGGTCATTACAGATACAATCAGTTCTTTTCGCAAATTTGCCAGCGAGTGGATGTGATCATATTTTGATCTTGTAAAAACACAAGTTCAGCAACAAAAAAAGGTTCCGTATTACGGAACCTTTTTTATACCTGGAGTATTATGAATAATTCTTTTAGCGAAAATAGAATGAATCACGCCGCTCTTTATCAGATGGTGCTATTCGTTCGTTTTTAGGCTCAGCCCAGAGCGCCATGCGATTAAACTACTCACACCACTGGTTATAATAACTATGCTAAGTGTGCTACAAGGCATTAATATGGCAGCTGATACCGGCTTTAACATGCCCTGCATCGCAAAATAAAGCCCAATAATATTATACACAATCGATACTATGAAGCTGGCCCTGATTACTAAACGGGCTGATCTGGCTAATTTCAGAATTGATGGTAACAAGTTGAACTTACTGGCGTCCAGAATTGCATCACAAGATGGCGTAAAATTATTAACGTCATCAGCAAGCGTAACACCAACATTACTTTGCTGCAATGCGCCTGCATCATTGAGCCCGTCCCCTATCATCATTACGCACTTCCCATTACGCTGAAGGGATTCTATATATTTAAGCTTGTCTATGGGCTTCTGCTCAAACAATAACTCACTCTTACTCCCGAGTAATTCCCCCAATATACGAACTTGCTTATCATTATCCCCTGATAACAGGGATAATTGATAATTATGACTAAGTACAGGTATGATTTGAGGTACACCATCCCTGAAAACAGATTGCAAATGAAATGACGTTACCTGATCATTGATACGAACATACACACTGGCCTTTTCCTCTTTAGCTGCATCACTTTGCACACCCGTAAACGATGCCGAGCCCACCAAAATATCTGTAGTGCCGGCACGCGCAGATATGCCTTTACCGGACAACTCAGTCCACTCAGAAATTGAAACAAGAGGTCTACTGCCCAACCATTTTGCAAGCGCTTTGCTATTCGGATGTTTACTGGGCAATATCACCGTATATAACAGGTCTTTTTCCCACGACGCCAACTGATGTCCTGCACAGATGAAATTGTCACTTGTCCCCTGTGTTATTGTTCCTGTTTTGTCAAATACTACCTGGTTAATATTTCCCAGCTGTTCTATAACCGATGCATCGCGCAGGTAAAGGCCATTACCGCTGAATATTCTCATAATATTCCCATTTGTGAATGTAGCTGAAAGCAGCAATGCACACGGGCATGCAACGATCAACATGGCAGATACACTATTAATTATTTTTGAAGGATCTATATTATACCAGTAAATGGCGGTAATAATTGCAAGACCAAACAATATAAAAGTGAAGTATTTACTTAAGATATGAATGATACTTTCTTTATCATTCTTTTCGGATTTATTATTTGTAAACGCATAATGATTCCACAAAGAAGTCAGGTAGCTGCCGGCCACAGGCTTTATTATTTGTATGGTTAATTGCTCTCCCTTTTGTTTGCCTCCGGCATACACCATTTCTTCCTGGTTTACCTCCACAGGTGCACTTTCACCGGTTACAAAGCTATAATCTATGTATGCCCGGCCTTTTAAAACTATGGCATCTGCGGGTATTATTTCATCGTTATGCAATTGCACCACATCCTTCTCTTTTAGATCCTGCAGTTTTTTACTGAAAACGCCATTCGCCGTTATCACATTTACAGCTATCGGAAAATATGATTTATAATCCCGGGTAAATGACAATGATTTATAAGTGCGCTCTTGCACAGCTCTGCCTACCAGCATAAAAAAAACAATGCCACTCATACTATCCAGGTATCCGGCACCTGTATGGCCTGTTATTTCATATACACTCCTAACAAATGTTATAATAATAGCCAGAGCTATGGGCGCGTCTATGTTCAGTGTTTTTTGTTTTAAACCTTTCCATGCTGTAATAAAAAATTCCGATGCACTATAAAAGAAAACCGGTAAGGCCAATAACAGGTTCAGGTATCTGAAAAGATTTGCGTATTGTGGATCAATACCCGTTTTGTGTGACAGGTACTCAGGAAAACTCAACATCATGATATTACCAAAACAGAACCCCGCAACACCCAACTTAAATATCCGTTGTTTATTATAGTTTTTTGTTTTTTTCCTGTCAGTTTCATCAAGGCTGATATAAGGCTCATAACCAATAGTGGCAAGCAACTCGGTTACCTTTCGTAAGCTGATTTTTTTTCTGGAGAAGTGTATAGTTACCTCTTTTGTACTGAAGTTTAACCGGCTTTCGCTAATGCCACGATCCAACCTGTTTAGGTGCTCCAACAACCACATACATGAACTGCAGTGCACTCCCGGAATATAAAAGGTGACAATCGTGTGATCTCCATTTGTAAACTGGTATAGTTGTTTTGATATTTCTTCGTTATCAAGGTATGCGTATTTATCACTCCTTATACCCTTTATCTGCGATAGGCCTGGATGTGATTGTAATTTATAATAATCACACAATCCATTCTCATTAATGATCTCATATACCAGTTTGCAACCTTCACAACAAAATACTTTATCATCTGCGGCTATCCTGTCTGTAACACAGGCAATACCACAGTGATAGCATAATGTATCAGTTTTGCTTACCCGACCTTTTACATCACTTTCTAATTCACTAACTACCAGCATTGATTTTTTTTTGAGCTTCAACTACTTTAGGAATGAGATAATGCTCTTCCAGGAAAAACAGTTCCGTCAGGTTATTTTCAATCAACGCCATCTGGTTGCGCAATATTCTGTATGCATCTGGGTATATCGTTTCTGAATAAAGTGGCAATGAAACCATCTGTAACCGGTAAAGAATACTTTTTATATTATTATGCGAAGCTTTTAGTTCCAGTAGTTGCATATCATGGTTCACTTTGCATGTGCCGCTGCAGTTACTGCAATTATGTTCTTTTGTCGCTTTTTCAGCCAACTCCTGTATATATGGAATATATATGTCCCGCCTTGTTTTCAGGCATTGCCTGATTTCTGCAATAAGTTTACTGCACAAAGTTGTATACTGAGAGGTAGTTTGCTGCGATTCCAATCCATCAAGCTTATCCGCCTGCATATTTGCACTTTCACATAATTTCTCCAAAGCACTATAGCATTCCTCCGACAGCTTTTCCATAAAATCTGCCAAGCCGATCATGCTATATTGTTCATGTAACATCCTTTTCATAATAAATACCCTCTATGCAAATGTATTTTTTAACCACCTGCAAAAAGATGATATAGAATATAAGAAAAACTGATTGTGGTCAGAAATAAGGATAATCGAAATCTATTGTTTCATGCAGGCTGGAAATTACACAGCTAAAAATTGCCAAATATTATCTTCTGGCAGTCCGGGTTATTATTTGGATATATTCCCCTTAATCTTAGCAACAACATTATTAAAAGCTGCGTTATTCTGCAAACTGGCAAATACACGATCACTGATAAGTTGTGCCGCATCGCAATACCCTAATGATGCCGCTTCACTCAGGGAGGCGATCGCCTCCTGTTGACTACCTTTTTTCATATAATATATTGCAGTAAGATAGCTGCAGTCCGGATTTTGAGGATCTGCCATCTTGAAAATTTTAAGATAGGTTGCCGCACTTGTAAGATCACCAATATTCAAAGCATGATTAGCATTCATATATCCAAGCAACCCAATGAAATTAATCAATCGCTTATTCATTTGCGATTCCTTTTGTGTTCTCCCGTTACCGGCATTACTTAATTCGGCAATCTTTTTAGCCCACCATTTTTCATCCTGTTGGGCAAATTGCTTTGCCAACTCCTGCTGCTCGCTTATTTCAGCCTTTTGTAATTGGGCTTCTGCAACAACTGCATTCTTAAAATTATTGCCCTCGACCAACGCCGTTAATTGTTTTTGGTAAGATGATACATCCGTTATACCACCCAGCGCCCTTACTATACCATCCAGTAAGTCATGCGCTTTTATGATGTCCCCCGATTTTTCTGCCACAATAATACGCTGGTCATAATCCTTTCTTAAATCACTTATCAATGAATCATTCTTAGACTGCAGATTTTCTTTCATTCCATTTATCTGTATCCAAAGCAATCCCATCTGAAAAGCAGCAATTGGCGGCCACTCATGCTTCCCGTTAAAAGTCAGCAATTGATGCGCAAACCCGTTTTGTGCCAGTGCTTCATCTAATTGCTCCATATCAGTCAGGTTAAAATCATAATCACCAACCAACCCGAAATAATCAAATTTGCTTTGAAATGCCTGCCCAGACTGTGGAAAACCCGCGGCACATCCAATCACACCCGCTACACCTCCGTCCAGTATCGCAATAGTACTTGCCACTCGTGATCCACCAGAAAATCCTGACGTATATAAACGCTTCGGATCAATGTTTATCCGCATACGCGTATCATCCATAAGCACCTTTACACCATCATTCGTCACTTGCCATTGTGTACCATTCTTTGAAATATTCGACCCGACAAGTACAAATCCATATTTTTCAGCCAGGTCTTTATACGTCTTCACTGGCAATGAACCTCTGGCATGCGCATCAAAAAAATAAATGCACGGAAATTTCTTATCAGAAGAATAATAAGAAGGCAGGTATAATGCATAACTCTGACCGTTGTCGTTTTTACAAATAACACTATCCGTTACCTTTCCTCTAACCAATGATTGGTCGTACGCGGGTGCTGCACTCACAGCCGGTGCAGTAGTAGCCGCCGCATTTTCACTGCTGCTCCCCGAACCGCAGGAAAAAATGAAAAGCGCAATAGTGACAAGTACAATTGAAAGTGTTCTCATATCCCAATACGAAAGTAAAAAACTAATTGCATCTGAGCTTAAATAGCCGTAATAGATGTATAATATTTCGTAAAATATCCCGTTATTTTCTTTTAACCTATAATATGCGGATACCCCTTTCTGTATTACTTATCCTGTTTTTCATTACTTCACGGTCACAACAGGATACTGCCAATTTTCTAAGGCCTGCTATGAAAAAACATCAATCTCATCCGGTTTTAGCTACCATGTCTTTGGGCTTTATCGATCCGTATAGGAATGATTATTCACTTCCTTCCGGCTATATCAAAAACAATACCTCCGACTATTCTCTTTTTTATGCAAAACTGGAATGCTATCTAAACAACCAATTAAGCCTGGCTGCGACATTTGGGCACGATGCATTTATTTATAATTATTCAAAGGTATATTCCGGCAATAATGGCAATTTCATCCGTTATAAAACTGATGGATTCAGGTTATTCAGTGGCGGTCTTACTGCGTTCTATCACCTTGGCTCGCTGATCCGGGCAAAACATTTAGATCCATTTGTTGGCTTTGGGTTATCCTTAAATAATATTCGCTATAGTGCTTACCCACAAGGTGATACAGTCGCAGTCAGATTAACCCATACAGTCACCCCTTACCTCAAAGCTGGCGCACGGTATTATATCTCTGAGAAGTTTAGTCTTTTCGGTGATGTAGGCTATGATAATCAAAGCATTTTCAGTTTAGGCTTTAGTTGTAGATTTTCAAAAAAACATTCATATCCACAGGCTGCTCCACTTAGTCATTACATTACAGTTCAACCACACTATATCCATCACTTACCACTTGATATTATAACCTATAACCCTCCCGACAGTAATATGAAAGCTGTTACTGGTAAACATAACGATGCTCCATTAATTATAGACTCAACTGATAACAATCCTTTACCCCACAATGATAGCCTCACTGACGGGAAATTACCCCTACTGAAGAAAAACACAATACAATTTCAGTTTGGCAAATCGGTAATCAGGACATCCTCCTACCCCATACTTGACACTATAGTAAATGTGCTTATAAAAACTCCGAAATTAATTCTTCACATAGATGGGTATACCGACATTACAGGCAAACCATCTGTAAATAGACGAATCTCTCAAGAACGTGCTGACGTCGTAAAAAAATATTTTATTATAAAAGGTATTGAACCATATAAGTTAATTGCCCGGGGCCATGGGAGCAGGCATCCAATTGCAAGTAATCATACAAAAATTGGCAGGGCTAAAAACCGGAGAGTAGTAGTAAGTATGTCATTAAAATCATCCAATACCTCTATGGAACAATAAGCTTCTAACAAGGTCAATTTATAGCGTCTTATTTAATTTATCAAATGTTAGGATAGTATTTAAAATAGAGGATATAACTATTAACTTTGTAGTATCACCATTCATTGAAAATTGGGGGTATTATACTTATGCTTATTGTAGGAGCAGGCGGACATTCCAGGGAAATCTATGATATACTTAAAGACGTTCCTGATGTATATATATATGAAGAATTTGAAACAGATGCCTGCCTTAAGTGGAGTAATACAGTAAAATTTATAAGAACTGATCAGGAAATAAAAGATCTATTTGCAATTTCACCTAAGTTTATTATTGGTGTAGGTGACCCCAAATTAAGAGAGCGTTTATTTAATAAGTTAATAGAAATGAACGGGACGCCTGAAAATATAATATCTCCCACTTCTTTAATTAGTTCAAACAATGTGCGTTTAGGGATTGGCTTGAATATAATGGCATTTGTGTTTATAAGTAATAACGTAACAATAGGGAATGGTACATTACTCAATACAGGCTGTAGAATACACCACGACTGTACTATCGGAAGTTTTTGCCAAATCTCACCAAACGTTACCATTACCGGGAATTGTACTATCGGAAATAATTGTTCCATAGGAACATCAGCCACCATACTACCTAATATAAAAATAGGCAATAATGTAATAATAGCTGCTGGCAGTGTCGTAACAAAAGATGTAAAAGATGATCAAACAGTTATGGGCGTTCCGGCTAAATAAAAAACAATCATGATATGCATAACGCTTTAGTCGGGGTTTGTATGATTACTTACAATCACCAGTCCTATGTAGGTCAGGCGATAGAAAGTATCATGTCCCAAATAACCAATTTCGACTTTGAACTTGTTATAGGTGAAGATCATAGTACTGATAACACAAGAGCTATCTGTGAAAAATATGCTCAATTGTACCCAGGCAAAATAAGGCTGCTCAACTCTGATAGAAATTATGGTATGGGTGGGAACTTCACAAGAACTTTAAATGAATGTTCTTCGTATAAATACGTTGCTATTTGTGAGGGTGACGACTTTTGGACCGATAATAATAAATTACAAAAACAAGTAGATTTTCTTGAAAATAATCCCGAATTCGTGATCTGTTTTTCTGACATACACATAGTCGATGAATTGAATTCTGCTAATGCCTTTTTACCTGCAATAACAAAAGATGTCTTTACAATAGAGGATATTATTCTTTCAAACATGAATATTATGCCTACACCCACATTACTATTCCGTAACGTGCTACCTGAATCTTTACCGGAATTTTTAAAGACTGCTCTAAGCGGAGATTTAATTATTCAGCTATTGCTTACAGACAAAGGGAAAGCAAAATATATTGATGAAAAGCTTGCCGCATACCGCAATCATGCAGGAGGGGTAACCAAATCAAAAGAACATTTAGAAAAAGGAGAAATAGCCCGGCTCAATACCTACCACAACATTAATGAGTATTTTAATTACAAGTACGATGCGGTATTCAAAAAAAGATTTTTATCAATGGCACGTGAATCTCTTATTTACTACTCCAGGGATAAAAAAGGAACTGAAAAACTAAAACATTATTTTAAGCATTTCCCGAAGTACTTAAAATATTCCGATAAAATTAACGTCAAAGAAATTCTATACTACCACGCAATTTTATTTTTTCCTCTGGTATTAAAGCCTTTCAAAAAATAGCTTTGGACATTACTTGATCGGCCCAAAGTCCTCAAAGGTTATTTCTTATTACTGTTACTTTTTCTACTGTATCCTTTTTGTATAGGATAAAATCAGGAGATAATCTGTTAAGAATGTAATCAATTTTATAACCTCTGGGCAAAAGCGATTGTATGAGGAAAGCATCTTGCCAGTAAGGCACTTCCATTTTCGTTATTTTTTCTCTGGCTACCTGTGCAGCCAAAGCTACCTGGTTGTATTTAAAGATGTGATCCCTCATCGAAAACGTAAAAAATAATATGCATGATGGGAATAGGATCACTGAAAAAAGGCCCCATTTTATCAGGTTATTGATCCGCTCGTTTTTGAACATCACAAATAAAGCATACGTTGTAAACAGGCACGCAAAAGGGATACAAAAAGAGTTGTATCGGTAATTCATCGCCATGTAGTGCCCCGATTTAAAACACAATAATGCAAGAAACGCTGTCCCACTCGTACCAAGAAGGAATATGAGGTTCAGGTTCCGTTTTTGCACCTTATCACTTGTAGATTTATACGCCGCAATATATAACCCTATTATTAAAATGAAAGATAACAATACGATCAATTTGTTTTCATGAAAACCCGGAAATACAGCTCTGAAATTAACGGCGCCGATTGCCATGCTATGGAATATCACATGCATTATGGAAAATGACTCGCTGATGGCTACGTGCTGGGCTATTGCTTTATTTTGCCCGCTCATATAAATAAACCCGGCAAAAGAAAAATAAAAATAAGTAGCAACGATCATTACCGGTATCATTATTGCAACTAAGTTTTTCACAGAGAAGAGTCGCGCCTTTTTCACACATAGCAGGTATCCCAAAAATACGAGGATCACATACAGGTTAAAATAGTGGCACAACACTGCTGCTACAGAAAAAAGACCCAGCAGGAAAAGATAGAGCGGTTTTTCATTTTCGTACATGAATTTATAAAAATATACCCCTGCCAGTACAATGAAAAAAGTGCCCATGGCATAGGCTCTTATTTCATGGCTCATACCATTGAAATTTATATCACTGGCCAATAATATTACTGCCAATGAAGTGAAAAGGCTATCTTTAAAAAACAAGTTACACAACACGAAAAATGCAATTAAGGCAGCGATGCTGCATAGCTTAGAAAGCAGCATATATGCGCTGAGGCTATTCCCTGTTAACAACGAAACCCAATGCAGGCCTATATTGAATAAAAAACCATTGCCATTATCCAACACTGTTGCCTTATATACATTAGGCGCAGTATTCATCTGCTCAATGGTTGTTGAGCTAAGAGTCGCGGTGTTGCCAAGCATTGCTGGTGAATCATTATTTATCCCCTTACTGCATAGTATAGAAATGGATTCATCATACCATATGTCTTTTTTCAGCGGAAGAACCAATACAGAGATCATTGCCACAACGAGGCATATAATATTTATTTTTTTTGCAAGACTTGTATTGATCATGATCTTATAGCATTTCAGCCTGGAATATTTCTATTGATTGGGTCTTTTTTGGGGACAATATCATTACAAAAGTATGAAATGCATTTTTGTTTGATTAACTAATCGTTCTTTATTCTACAAGTTGGAAAAAAGCAAAAGAAATTTTCGGGTTAAAGTCTTAATTCCATAGCGCCGCAGGCAGTCAAACAGCCTCCCGCCTCGGGCAATTAACCTTACTATGAAACACCTATCTGGGAGTCCGCCACCGGACTGTCCCGCCGTGACAAGACGGCTATCTAATAAGCGGGCGTATGCCCTTTATAAAAGGAACAAAAAAGCAATTACCCTTCCAGATAATTGCTCTTAAATTTGCGGATATATTTAATCCAATTTCTTGCCGCTTGCAATTGATAAGTTAATTGATTTACAATCTTTAGGGCACTCTATATATTGGTCTTTTAGTTTTTTTGATATTCCGGGGCCAATAAAATCATGCAATACATAATTCTTGCTACCTTCAATTGTCCCATCTCCTGCAACATACTCAACCTTATAGGTAATATCTTTATAATCAGATTTTGACTTATTGGATATTGTAGCATATAATCGAAACTTGCCTAAAGGCATTATAGTGTTTATCCTATAAGTCCCAGTAATAGTAAGATCAGATTTTGCATTTTGAGCCGTGGCATAATTTACAAATGCAAGTACTGCGATTGTCGTGATAAGTAGTTTTCTCATGTTTATGTGTTTGTAACAAAACTACTTAAAACACCCAGACTATTGTTTTTATTTATTAGCCTGTAGGTTGATATAAATAATCCATCCCCTCTACCATCCCCTTTAAAATCAAAAACCGCTGAAAGCTGCTGCTATCAACGGTTTAATTTTTTCAATCGTGCCCCGAACAGGAATCGAACCTGCACTACCTTGCGATAACCAGATTTTGAGTCATGGCTCAAAACGCTCCTAACGTAGTAAAATCAACGTTTTTTACAACGCAGTTATTGTAATGTTGCACTTCTGATAGCTTAAGTGAAGCATTATAATAGTGCAATTTTTAGTGCAAAATCAAAATACCAGACTAACATAGTCTAATACTTCCCTGCGACACCAGTCCCATATCTTCTTTTTGCGTGCATAATGATGAATTATTAAGCACATAGCAAATATAAACGTTTCTGGAGTAGCAAAACTTTAGCGAGTACCAGACTATATCTTTCGTCCTGATCTGCTACACTTGCGTATAATCATACAGCAATGAAAAAAACAACAAACTCAAAGGCCGGCAGCGTATATCCTTTCCTCGATGCACGCAAGCCAATGACGAACAGCGATCTTTTGCCAGTCAAGTTGACCATCTTCTTAAAAGGCGCTCAGTTCCGCATTGGTCTTAAGCTACATGCCACACCTGACCTCTTCCAGAAAGCAATGTCTTCCAAAGGCACAATACCTAAAGATGCCAAGACGCTCAAAGCAGAAATAGACGTGTACGTTGGCAAAGCGGAAGAAATCTTAAGCCAGTTCCCCAATGTGAATCAGAAGATGTTCACGAAGCTGTTTAAGTCGGAAGCGGAGTTGAAACCAACAGATAAGACCGACATGAGCATACTGTTCCAAAGCAAGATCGACGAGCTTATCGAGGAAGACCGGGCAGGCAGCGTTAGTTTCTACGAACAATCTTTAGCAACGTTCAAGCGGTTCAGGAAAAACTTCTACTTGGAAGACATAACAGTACAATGGCTCAAAGCATTTCGTGCATGGTGGATCAACCAAGGCAACTCCAACGCTACTGCACAGATACACATGCGGAGCCTCAGACATATCTATAATAGAGCTATCAAGGCCGGAGACATCGCTCCTGGTCACTATCCTTTTAAGGACTACTCCATAGGCTCGTCCAGCAAGTCAAAAGAAGTTCTGTATCCCGAGCAAATTAAGATGTTGTATGATTACGAACCGCTCACTTGGGGTCAAGCACGGGCAAAATCCTATTTCCTTTATTTGTATCTTTCAAATGGTATGAACCTAATCGATGCATTGAGCATCAAGGGCTCACAAGTCCGTGGCGACATGATCTCTTTTGTGCGCTGCAAGACATCCAATACTACGTCCGATACAAAGGAAATTCAGGTGTACCTACACCCTGAAGCAAAGCGCATCATAGAGAAATGGGGTACGCTGGATACGCAGGATTATCTCTTTCCGTGCTTTAAAGGAACGAAGTCAAATATAGAACGAAAGAAAGCTAAAGATGTGTTCGCAAGGAACCTCAACAGAGATTTACGACCCATCGGCATTGCGCTTGGTTTGCCGATGCACCTCACCCTGAATCTGGCGCGTCATTCGTATGCCACGAAATTAAAGATAGACGGCACCTCAACGGCATTCATCAGCGATGCGCTCGGTCACAGCAGCGGCGCAGTAACAGCCCATTACCTCAAGACGCTGCCCGATGCACAATACAAACGCATCGGCGAGACCCTACTCGAGTTTAAGTAATAGCATTTGCACATAAACACATTAATATTTATGAGGTATAAATTTCGACCACCAAATTGTGCTATTTTTAAACTATGTTGGTAACTTCGACTTAAGGAGACGCAGCAATTTTGTATTGATCTAATATGGGCAACACGACCAGAGTTTAAATTGCTTATAGAAGCCGATATTGGGAATATCTATACCGCTATCTAAACTAATATCGCAATCTTCCATCTAAATTGCAAAGAGAAAAGTATGGATAATATTTCTCATAATCAGAAACCCCCAAAAATGATTGGTAGAATATGCCTTGATGATCTTAATTTGGCTCCAAGGACAAAGATTCATTCTGAAAAACCGAAAAAAAAGCATAGGCCGAAACAAACTTATAATACAATCCCTGATGAAAGCACTACATTATCCGAATTGGATTACAGCCAGTACACTTATGGTTATTATAAATCGTACGGCCCAGAAAAGTATCTCGATGAAGTAAATCGATTGGAGCGTTTGAAAAAGAAAGGCTTTAGAAAAGTGCTTATCAAAAAAGAAGACGGTTCTGAAAAGGCATATAGTATTAACTCAGAAGTAGGTATTCTGGACAAACTAATCGAAAAATCAGTTCTGTGCTGGGGTGGAACTTATTATTTGCATCATAGAGTGGAGCCCAAATTCCAAAAATGGTCAGAAGATAGAAAAAATGGATTACACTCAAGGATAAACGAACCGAAGCCTCCAGACAAGTGTGAACAAACAAAATTCATAGATAGCGACTCGGACGACTACCCTCATAAATACTCACTTTTTAATCGCTACTGCCCTGCCTGTCAGGAAACACCTTGTCACTGTAGTGATCCATGGCGTGAGTAACAGAATGCGAAATAAATAAACTACCGGCTAAAATATTCGCATCCAAATAGCATCGGCCCCATGAGTCAATTACTACTTGCTTTTAGGACTTGTGAATTCTCTCTCAAGTCAGACAACCAGAAAAGACTAAGTAACAAATTCGTAACTCAGCCCGTGTTCATCAATGACGAGTTGAATGGGCGCACAATGGCAAACGACCTCGTTATCCCTTTCTGTCGCCCCAATAGCCGCAATGTCAAATTCTCCAATAATTGTCGTCATGTACTCACCAAGGTCTTTACTTTTTGTAGTCCTTACCCCATTCGCCAGTTGATAGCATATGTCCAACATTTTTTGTCGGGCATCTTTGTCACATGGGGAAGGCAACACAGTGACTACTTCATAAAACTGACCATCACTTGGATTGTAGAAACTTTTGCCGACAAGATGTCCGTAATCTAATGATATATCATGTGCGTCGTAAAGGGTATACATACTGTTATCGTCTCCTAATCAAATATATCGATAATACTGCTTCGAGTTGGTGGTCATTGAAAAAAACATCCATACCAGGACACTTGATCAGTGATCAGATGCCCTGATTCTGTACCATACATCACAAGAATCAAGGCAGACATGACTTTGGAGAGTTAATAAGTGGGGGTCAAGTTTGACCCCGCACTGAATATCGCTATAACAGACAGGATTTCCTATCCGAAGATGCCGGGTATGTTATATTTATTCTGTGTGACTGGACGAGTCCTAACGAATATAGTAAATACGTGCGACAATTTCTTCTTGGTGCTGGTATGAATCAAAAAAACCGATAGCCAATCGATGAATGGTATTTATCTCTTGATTAGTAACTCAGATAAGTCAGTAAGATTTCGGTAAAGAGCATATCATTTGGCCGCTAAAATATGACCAGTATAGTTTTTACTAAATAAGTGTATTATTTCATTAGTTAGACGACCAATATTACCACTGCCAATTTTACGCTCCTCTATGGTGACGATCGGCATTACCCTTTTTGAAGTGCTAGTGATAAAAACCTCATCGGCGCGATATAATTCTTCAAGAGAAATGTCCCTACAATGGATTTTTCTGAAACTGTAAGTAATAATTATCATAGATATTACGATAGTCGGAAACCCTATTCCGGTATCCTCTTCTTCCATTTAATTTTAAGTCCGCTTTAGTTATTTATGTACCACCTGTTCTTGAAGGACAATCACCGGGGCAGGTAGCTTTCCTGAGTTAAGTATATTTGCAAAGTCACTAGCCTCTTCGTTAGTAAATGAACCGGATATTCCAATGCTTTCTGTAGAAAGCTCATTGACCACTCTAAGGCATGAATAAACATTACCATCTAATACCATGACAAGATACCCGCCAATATTACGCCCTGTAAATTCTTTCCATAGACGGGTGCCTGTTATGTCCAATTTCATTTTCACATCTGACTTTCCATTAAATAGGCATTTATCGGCATGGGCATTTTTTATGTGGTCGCCTTCTATAAAAGCTATACCGCCCGGTGGCATCTTTATTGCATATAATGGAAACCGTGAATTTGTGTCATGGACATTGCCAGTTTCTAAGCCATAGAAGAAATGTATATTTGAAGGAAGTTTGTTTTTTATTATGTCCATTTCCAGATACTTATTCACAATGGCCGTATCTTTTATGAGTACATACCCCATTACCGGGCTTTGGTTATACCCATCCTGATGCGAAGTATTGGGAATTAGCAATGTGCTCAGCTCCTTGATTGCGGCTGTTAAGGTTGGCACTATCTCCTGATTGTTATAGGTTTCAAAGAATTGTAGTTTTCCGGTGGCTAGCAGGAACACCCGCATACGTTCCGGGTTATGCACTCCTATAAGCTTTATAATTATGACACCCTTTTTTTCATCCAGATTCACATTATTAGCTGAAAATCCTAATTTATCAATCCGGGTTAAAATCATATTGTAAGTGCGCTTTATTGCGTCCATTGCTTCATTACTAATTACACTAAGCACCTGTGCATTATTGGATGTACCGGTTATTCTCACGTCAGACGGTTTAATAAAGAGGTTAGTTAAATTCACGCCCGGGTTTTCCTTTTCGAAAATCTCCCCGAAAAGTGTGATAAAATTGGCATCACTGGTTGCATTGGCCGTGTGGGCGTCAATGATTGCCTTGTTAAGCGCTGGGTCCCTCGGATTATTCGACATGGCACGAATAAGGTTATCTAAATTAACTGCCATTGTCAAATTGTAATTACATTGAAAATGACCATCTTTAACATCAGATTTTCTGTTGTCAGGACCAACATATTGAAATGTGTTATCGTTAAAGTTTGAATTATCCTTTGGATAAATATGCAAAAAGACAATTAAACTCCCGACTAAAAATAAAGACCCCATAATTATCAAATTCCTTTTTGAGAATTCATTTTCCCCTTCTAATGGATGTTTATCATTCAATAAATCACGAGTGAAAAAATAAGCTGCAACAAGGCCGGCGAAAATATTCAGATAATAGAAATAAGGAATTGCTTCTGAAAAAAATGAGACGTTTTGAGGAAGTGATTTAGTAAACCAACCAAGATTAAAATCCAAAATAATATAGACTGCTCCAAGAATTGAAGCAATAAATAAATATTTTTTGCGACTATGAATAATTAAAGATGAAACAACAGCTATCACAGCAATATTAATTATAAGCAGTGGTAGCACGACTTTCACCGCCAGCCATATAGCACCAATAATTAATGCCACGATTACCCCGAACTTAATTAGTGCCGCTTGCCCATTGTCGCTTGTTGTGTCATGGTTGCGACTTTGATTACGTTCGTCTGCATCTTCTTGCTGTTTTTCCTTTCTCCTCTTTTCCTCGTCCTCTCTTTTCTGCCTTTGCTCCTTCTCGTTTTCGGCCCTTAACTTCTCTTCCTTTCTCCGGTTATTTTCGTGATATCCCTTTTCATAAGATTCTTTATGTCCGCTCACATTAGTTGTAGGACCTGCATAAACTCCAGTTCCTGCATCCTCCAAACCACGGTTATAACAGGTTTCGCAAAAGCCCCGAGCATCTAACGAATGACCGTCTTCACCGGTCTCCCGCTGCCTATCAAGATAACCTCTTTCATAATCGTCTGGATGTTCCACAGAGCCAAGCCTGACCGGGAAATCGTTATATCCACGATTGTAGCATGTATTGCACATTGTACAAATATTTTATGAAAAAAAATAAGGAACATAGACGAAATAATTTCCACTATCGTTCCAAATGAACAAACACAATGTACAATAAATCATAGAAACATGATATTTTATGAACGATAAAATGGCAATAAAGAAATTACCTATACTGGATTATAATGTCTTTTTCCATATGCAGCTATCCCAATATGTGATTGCTGAAGACGTGGACACCTGATTTATAATCAGGTGCCCTCCTTACAACTGTATAGCAGTAAGAAGCAATGCAGACAAGGCTTTGAGAACTTTACGATCGGGGTCAATATTGACCCCGCACTAAAACTTGCAGTAAAAGGCTGATTTTGCTCCCCCGAAGTGCGAGGTATGTATGTTTTATTATGTGTGAGTGGACGGGCTCTAACGAATATAGCCAAGTTAGACAAAATAAAAAATTCGAATTCGCTACAACATAAACTATCGGCCGCTGTGGGAAAAATCAGGATTTAGATTTCATAGATATTTTTAACTAAAGTCAAAATACTTTTCGAGTTATTTGTGTCATAAACCCAATTATTGTCAAAGTCGCTAATTGTTGCTGGATTTTGACTGCTGCCAATAACTAAGCTATGAAATTTTGTCTTCTTTTCTCTCGCATTGATAATTAGGTCTTGCGTCTTTTTGTCAAACGCCGGCATAACAAAATCCGAAACAACAATTACGTCAGCTTTTTTATACTCTGCTGTGTTAAGCATTCTCAATGCCTCATCCATAGCAGGGGAAGCGTCAGTTCCGCCATTAAAATTCATCGATAAAAAATCAATTATTTTGTCAATTGCATTTTTCAAATCAGTAAGATCAAGAGTTTGAATAGTTGTTGAAAAAGAAATTAGGAAGCATTTTCTATTCTCCTTTATAGCAATCTTTAAAATTGCAAAGCAAAGCGTTTTTGCAACTGTTTCTGGGGTTCCATGCATTGATCCACTTGTGTCCACACAAATAATGAATGGCCCCTTGTCTTCCTCTTTTTCCTTCTGTCTTCTGTCCTGAAATTCCTCCTGATTATATGAAAGCACCTTGGCTTGATACTCGAAAGTTTGCAATTTTTTTTCAGCAAACTTTTTAAAAAAAACGGATTGCATAGTATCATCTGCCAGTAAAGCAGTTTCTGATGGCAGTAAACTACTTAAATCATCACTTTCCCGTATTCCAATTAAATCAGATTTACTTGCGTGTATTGCTTTCCATTCCGGGGTTATCAAAACGTTACTGAATAACTCTTCCTCAAATTGCTTTTCAGAAAGTCTCATTCTCCCAAGCATTTCGGCAAGTTCTTTAAGAGACGAATCGTTCTTTAACAATTCTGCATATCGTCTGAGGACATCAAAGTTACCTCTTTGCCAACTACCCTTACTAATGTCCCAAAGCCGGCCCAATTCATTTGTAAACGGCTCTAACACTTCTTGCAGTTTTTTTAGCTCCTCAATTTGCTTATACAGTTGATCGCAGAATTTACTGCGCTGCAGTTCAATTAAATCAAGTTCCCACTTGGTTTGTTTCTTGAAAAGCAGTTTGCCCCATTTTTCAGTAAAGTGTTCCTTCACACTCTCAAAGCTTGGCCGTGATTTATCTTGCTTTTTAGTTTCGTCTAAACTATTTATAAACTGGTCTTGATAAAAGTCCAAATCAATTTCCTGCGCTTCATATGTTTCAGAAATGAAGGGACGTACAGCGCTCCATTCGTTTGAAAAATCAGGCTTGCCTTTATTAACGAAGTTGTCCAATATCCCATTTTCAATATCAAAAGGGTTTTCGCTTCTATAAAGTTCCTTCTTAGTTCTATTGATAAAATCAAGAATGTCGAGTGTTACTTTTTCAGCAAGATCAACATTT
>CAIRZD010000141.1 GCA_903882965.1 uncultured Bacteroidota bacterium | reverse complement strand
TTTAGGGTTTCGTATGTACTTGTTAAGTTTCATTTCTTTTTGGTTTTAAATGCAAATGCATCTAAATCACTCTTTTTAAAAAGATACTTACGACCAGTGCCGCCGTTAGCAAGTTTGCCTTCTTTAACCCTGGTAATTAATGTGCGAGTGCATACTTTACAGTGAATAGCAGCTTGTTCAAGCGTCATGTTTTCGTCTGATTCATTGAGGAGGCCATAGTAAGGAACCTTTTTCAATTCCTCTGCAACAATCTCACGCAAGACTTCTCGCAATTCAAATGCAGGCATGAATACCATCGAGTTTACGTTAAACATATTGGACATGGTTGTATCAGTTTAATTTTAAGCAGTATGATTTAGACTTATTCGTCACTATTGATAAAAAAATGATAGGGTTTATAAGATAACATTTGGTTGTTGGTACTGCCGAGATTTTAGAAATTTGCCCAGAAGTTGTCTGATGATACCAATGTCAGCGAAACGTCATCAAACCCTGCGGGAATTCCCCAGTTGCCATTTGGTAATTCTTCCAACTGGTCTGTGTTACTGATAATTTTCCCATCAACCGTTAACTTGATTTTACCAACGAGCTCCAGTTGCTTGCCATCAGACAGAATAACTAATACTTTTTGAGCAAGAGGCGGTGGAGGAACTTTTTCGTCAGACGTTGAATCGCCCTTTTCGTATTTTTCTAGGTATTTGCGATATTCATCCTCATTGCTGCCATCCTGATCTGCGGTTGGTTCGCTTGATGTAGTCTGGTCAGTGGTTTCAACATCAGTAGTAGGCGCAGACTGGTCAGGATCTATTGTAGTATCTGGCTTTGAATTGTCGGGTACAGGTTTAGTTGGCCCTTTTGATTTCTCGCTTCCAGTTTGTTTCTCTGGCCCTTTATCAGGTGCGCTATCTTCCGTTGAGTTATCCTTTTTCTCGTCAGCAAGGCAACTCGCATACGCAGAGCTTAACCTATAGTTTTTATCCTCAGCTAGCAGCTTGAGATACTTTTCATTACCCTTCTGTATCAACTTTAGGTAGCATCTGGCAGCATGTTTACTAATTCCAAATAATTCAGAAACTCGATCTTCCTTATCATCACTTTGAGTGATAGTTTTTATCCATTTTCTACCTTCAGGAGTGGCGATGTATTCCAAAGTAACCCTAATTAATTCCGCCAAACTCCTTCTCTCTTTGTGTTCATGGTATTGAAATGAAAGAAGGAACTCTATAACATCATTTTGATGAAGGTCAATAATGTCAAGGTTAATTTCATCCTGTCCCAGTGCAATTACAGCCGCTAATGAACCGTAATGATTGAGCATGTAGTATATACCGTTAGATTGATAAACGACAGGATTTGTGTAGTGCTTATATTTATCAACGGCATCAGTGAAGAATTTGGGATTGGCTGCATATTTCCAGATACGCAGGAAAGTTGGATCATACTTAACGTGGTCGATATTGACCGTTTTAAAAATTGACTTCTTATACATGGTATAATAATTTAATCAGTTATAAAATTGACAGAGTTATCCCAGTCGCATTAATGCGTTAATTATTTTGCAATATGTAATTGGGCATTGTCTGCCTTTGAGTAATCTTTAATTATTCACAGTGGCCACCGTAAATAATCGAGTTGGAAATAATTGCATTCTTGGCCTTCGGATGCAATAAATTCGCAGCTATTTTGAATTGAATCAAATTCTTTGCAAAGATAACATAGGCAATACTTTCAGCCATATTTTGGGGCTGTTTTGAAATGCGAATAGCTGCACCTTCAATCCTCTGATTAAAAAACCTGTATATATCTCTCCAAATAAAGAATAGTGATGGAAATAGGATTTACGTCAGTGGACTATCCTTTGAGAATTCAGACCTATTTTTGTATCAGCAATTCTAAATATCTCTGATGGACAAGAAAAAAATTGAAGTTTTAGATTATTGGTTACGAGACGAGCAAGAGGATCAGCTCAAAATAATACGTCAAACATTGACAATTATTAATAATGCTCAGTGTAAAATAATTTTTGCTATTCTAAATAAACATGATAATCTCACGTGTCCTCAAATTCAACAATTAGGCGAAGGCAATCTTGATAAAGCAAGGGTTTACCAATATCTCGTCAAGCTTGAAAAACTAAATTTCGTCAACACAATACGCACCGACAATCTTGTGCATTATTCATTGGTAAAAATTGAAGTGGGAGATTTTATTGATTGTATCAATTCAAATTTAACTAACGTTAAAATAGATGGGAAATTGAATGCTTCTAATTTTCTAGAAGTTAACTGCGATGAGGGCGGTTCACAAAAAAAGTATATCCTTGACTATAACCAGATGAGTTATTTGCAAAATTGTCTAAACTGCTTCCATACAAGTAAACAGAAAGAATTACTGAAAATGTTTTTTAAAAAGCTTTATAGCGGAGTGGAGCAGTCAAAAGCCAATCACGAGCAGCAAACTACATTTGCTGATACAGAATTTGTAGACTCCATGCATATTCAATCTACGGTTAGTAGAAGTTTAATAGCATTAGCCAATTGTAATTTAATAACGAGGACGAAAGAAAAAAACTTTAAGTATAATACACTTAATGTCGACCATATTCTGAATATATGTGGCTTCTTAACAGACACTACCAACCTAAACTTTGATAAGGATAATGGCCCAAGAAAGCGAATTCTTCCAAGGAAAAAATTGCTATTCAAACCATTAATGTAATAGGCCTAGATAGCTAAAACGAGTGAAGCCACCAGTTGTTGGTGGCTTCACTCGTTTAATAATTAATCTTTAATGCTTGTATATAAACAGCTTCTCAACCTTATTACGGGCAATGGCATTTATTCTTGGCTTAACAACCTTTTGCCAGATACAAGTAAAATCTTCCGGCATCTCATATTCGCTTATTAAAACGATATTGTCCTTGCTGGCAAATCTGGCCCATTCATAAAATTCATCGTGATTAAAGAGCATTTTATAATAATCTTCAATTCTGTAAGGAATATCACAGTAGATAACATTTCTTTTTTCAATAGGTATTTTCTGATAATCGCAGTTAATCAGTTTAATCCCAGACAGATCTTGATTGATTAGACTTCTTATACTAGCGGAAAATCTGCCGGGTTTTAGGTCTTCGTGAAAGCTATGGAACCATTGGTTGTTGAATGTTGGCATAAAGCCCATGAGCCCTACATACCAATCCAAATAAGGCTCCTTATTGGATTTTAAATATTTATACGCCTGCCTTGATAAGCACTCAACCTCTAGTAGTTTTTCGGGATTCGACTGTGCTGTTTTTAAAAGTGCAATCAGGTGTGGGTTGGCATCACAACCAATCCGGGTATGATGTTTTACCTGATCAATCATATTGCAGCCGCCGACAAATGGTTCGATGTACTTTGCATTTGGAAGAGCCGCTAAGGCTTTTTGAATATAGGGCAATATGCCTTTTGCTAATTTTCGCTTAGTTCCTACGTATCTCATGATTAAGGTTTTTAGAGTTAAAAAATAGGTTGGAATTAACTCGCATTGAGCAGGTTAATAAACACAACACGGATATAGTTATTAAAAGTGCAATCAGAAAATTGTAGCCTGCACAACCAATCCTGTTTGGATGGTTTACCTTGTCAATAAAGTTGCACCCACCAACAAACGGTTCGATGAGCTTTCCATTTGGAAAGGGCAATTTGTCTTTTGCTAATTTTCGTTTACTTCCTACGTATCTCATAATTATGGTTTTTTTTATAGTTAAAAAATGGGTTGGAATTAACTCGCTGCATTGCGCAGGTTAATAAAAACAACACGGATTTACCGTTCTGAATTAGTACATAATTGTACTGTGCCGGTCGCTTGACCGGAGTTTTAAAATTTATCATATATTGAATTGTTTACTAAAATAGAGCTGCCAGGGGCAGAGTCAATAGCTGAATTATGGCAGAATATCCATATTTATTTGAGCGTCCGAAGACTCAAAACAAAGGCAAATAACTAATATTATTATTGATAATTCAATTTAGATAATGCTTCGGGTGGGGATGCTTAAATTCTATGCAAATGTACAAATAATACTTTGAATGAGCAAATATTCAAACGCTAAAACAGCTCATAAGTGCTTAATAATTAATTGTTTAACTATCAGTTATTATTTTACTAAGAGACATTCTTATTCTGAAGTAGAAATGTGTTGTGTTATTTATTGTTTGCATATTAAGCATGTTTACAAGCTTTATATATTGCATATTTATATTCTTATTCTCCTAAATGGCGAAAACTCAATACGGAGCGATTTGGTCAATTATTTTTTGAGATGAGGTACTTGTATCAGAAATGAAAAAGGTTCGACCAGATCGCTCCGTATTGCTG
>CAIRZD010000140.1 GCA_903882965.1 uncultured Bacteroidota bacterium | reverse complement strand
TTATATAGCTTATACAATATTCTGAACGTCTTATTCGACCCTGCAAAGAAAAAGGAGCTTTAAACATGATTGTGGTGAGTTAATTATACTATAGTTCTCTTATTGGTAGAAGGTAAACACCCTATTTTTTTTATAGCAAGAGAAATTAGCATAATGCATATAAGTGAAAAAGATATTACTTGTGATGGGGATATTTTATTTAAAAGCAAACCGCCTCGTTCATCTGCTCTGTAGCATTCTATTGAAAATCTGCATAAGGGATAATAGGTGAGATAGAATAAATATCTTTGTTCAAACGTTATCCATTTGTTTACTATTACAAATCCGCCAAATAATACACTGGATTCAATGAGTTGGGTAGGAATCCTTATATTCTTTAAAATACTGGTTTCAATTCCTACTTCATTGAAGTATTTACCATAACAACAGCCCGCACAAAAACAACCTATTCGCCCGAATGCGTGTGCTAATAGAATACTTGGTACTGCAAGATTCAACATCAACTTAAATCTAACACGATTGAATTTCAATAACCCAAATGCCAATACGATTCCAGTTATTAATCCTCCATAGAATGTAATGCCATATTTTCCAATTCTTGAAAAATCTTTATGGTATAAGTTCTCGAAAATTGCTGCCCCCAGGAATGAGGATATAAGAAGACCGATAATTATCCATTCCTTGTTTCTTCTTAAATATTCATCATTGATATTGTGGAGTAGCTCATTTTTTTCAAAGCATTTATACCCAGCAATAATGCCGATACCAATAAATAAATTATAAAATGGAATTAGCTGATTGCTCATTAATCCGATTATTTATATGGATTTTTAATCTTTCCTTCTGATGGATAATTATTTGTATCCTTAAATACAACTCTTTTTTTGGTGAGTGTTTCCGCTCTCACGGAATGAGGGTTTGTATTAATATTGCCAATAGTTACATTTTGAACATTAGAAGGTTTTATTTCAGCATTGTCAGTTGTTTTAACGAAAGCATATATAGCCCCTATTAGAAATAGAACAAATACAATAAAGGAGAAGAAATTGGCAATAGTAACCAATTCAATGCCTGAAAAAAGCGTTGCTATTAGCAACAGCGTACCCCCTGTATTTGGATTAGATTTAGCATAAATCCCGCCAGCTAAGCCCGTAAACCCAGATACCAATGCGCTGAAAACAATAAAATCACCAAAATTTGAACCAGAATCCGACCCAGCCATTTTGCTTACTCCAGATATTATCGCACCGCATGTTGCTGCGCACAATGTGGCAGGGATGTTTAATACCGTGCCAATTACGCCCATAATCAATGGCACATCAGAAATTCCTTTTTTACTCATTTTGCAGTCAATTTTTTACCAATGTCCTTTGCCAATGGATTGCCAGTTTTGATTATCCTTACTCGTAAAACATTCTTCATTTGTCAATTTCAAATACGCATTGTTTTCTTTGTCAAAAAGAACGACCTCGTCATTATTTGAACTAATTAATTTAAAACTAAATTTAAACTTTAAGTTTTTCCAGGACTGTCCATTGAAATATATGAACTCACTACCTTCAAATACTCCTGAGCTACAATGCCAAATCCCATGTTTTTCCCTATTGTCCTGCTGGCTTTTTTCTCTTATATCACTTTGGGTTTGCCCCTCGTCTCTTTTAGAAACAGTGTTGCGAGCGGGATAAATAGTTTGTGATTGGGTCATAGTTCTATCATCCTGCACACAACGGACGGGTATTCCGTTCCCTCTACCTTCAAAATTATTTATTCCCACATATCCATAGCTATACTTCAAATTGATGGATGACGATGTATTAGCACTTGTTTCCGATGAACTCCAAAGATTGCACATGCCACCAATGCTGCTAAAAACACCATCACTAAAACAGAAACCATCAGGACAACCATTAAACCCACTTTCATTAGTGCCATTGCCATTACTTTGCCAACCACTTGTGCTTTTCATTTTCGTGCCAGCCTGATTTTCTCCTAAAAAGTCAATTAGTTGCCTCCATTCATTCTGGCTGGGTATGTGCCAACCTTTAGGAGCCAAACCTCTTGAATCATTGACGGCATACCAGTTATATATTCTGCCAAAGTTTTCGCCACTAACAGGATCATTATTGTAATAACGGCAGGCAGGCAGATTGTTGTCACATGCATATTTCCACTCTTCGTTTGTTTTTATTTCTGGAATAAGATCGCCATTACGAAATCGGTCAATATTTAAGTTCTTGGTCATCCAAACTTGACTGCCGATTTTTACAACTGTTCCAGTATTGTTTTTAGAATAAATGTTACCGTCTATCTTTTCATGAAATTTAGATTCTACCCACGCAACACATTCCTGATAGGTTTTGAATTTATATACTGTAAACTCTCTTGCGGGCATTTGTATTTCTCTTGGCGTATGGTTTTCGTTTGTGGCATACCAGAATGTATATATTCCATTCGCATCAGGTTTTATCTCTTCGTCATAAAATTTAGAATAGAGAGGGTACGTTCCATCCCAAAATACGTTGGCTATGTCCTTAGCCCTTGGGTCTCTGGTTTTTGAATTTGTAGAAGTCTGCGCATTGGTTATTTCTGTACATAAAAGGATAAATAAGAATAGCCCTTTTACGAAATTTAATTGTTTCATGTATTATTGTTCATTCTTTTGCAAAAAGGTAAACACCTTGCACCAAATCTTTTTTCTCCCTACTTTACCGCATATTTTATTTCGTGCAAGTAATAAGTAAACTTATAACCATCGTTATCCCAATATTGCTATTGTTATCCTGCTCCCAACCAAAGCAAGATGCCAATCAAAATAGCATTGCCATACAGCAAATCACGAATGAGATAAACGCTGCCTTAGACAGCATAAAGAAAGATGAGAGCTTGAATGATCTTATTTCAGAAGGGTTTACCGAGCTGGGATTTAAGATGATGGATGATTCATTGAAGGTGGATAGCTCAATAGAGAGAAAAATACGTTACAGCCAGCTTTGTATAAACAATGGCGATTTTGAACAAGGTTTACAGTATATACATAATGCCTATTCGATCAAATATGATTTTGAGTTATTAGATATAAAAGCCGCTGCCGCTTTAAATAAAACTGATACCGCTGCAAGGGTATTGCTTGATGATATGTCGAAGGATTTACCTGCATCTTACTCCCCAACAAGGCAAATAGAATACTTAATACAGAAAGGATACTATCTGCATAATTGCAAACACTATGACAGTGCAATTGCCACCTTAAATGACGCTATTGATACTTTTAAAAGCCACCCAATTGATAGTATTTATTTAGCCCGCATTTACAGAAAGCTGGGCAATTGCTACAATGATCTTACCAGGAATAAGATTGAACCGAATAAAACGAAAGACCCAATTTACATTAACGGCATGTCTTGCTATGCAAAGGAAAAAGAAATCCTTGATACAAGGAAAACAGAATATAACAAGGCTATCGGCAACCAAATAACTACAGGGATGTTGATGGTAAATGTTTCTGTAGATAGCTATCGGTGCCACCACCTGGAGGCACTAAAAAATGTAATCACCGCATTTGATACAGATTATATAATTACCAAAGACCCCGTGTATGCGTCTGTTTGTTTTAATCATTTATCAGCGGATAATTTTGGAAACTTCACGTCTGCCGACAAGCGGTTAGCAGATAGCCTTATTGATTTGAACCAGGCTTTAATAACTCAAAAAGCAATCATATCTTTTTATTCCGCTTACGGTTTCGATATTCAATTGTGCTTCCCACAAAGTAGTTATAAATACCTTTATTCTAACTCATTTAAAGATACCTTCTACAAGGCTTCTCCCCTCGACCTTATCAACTGTTCCAACCTTACTAAATA
>CAIRZD010000139.1 GCA_903882965.1 uncultured Bacteroidota bacterium | reverse complement strand
AGTAATTAGCCCATGCGGTATCAGCAACAATACGGATGTCATTAAAACTAGTAACGGGGCATCCCCTCGCAGTATCCGCAACAATTTGCGCAAATACTATTTTTTGTGTACTTCCTGCATTAAGTGTAAAATCATTACTGGCAAGTATAAACCTTCTGATACTCGGGTTATTATTACTACCACATTCAGACCATAGTGAAGTATCTGAAGGATCGCCGGGCCAAACATAATTACAATTCGGGCCTGATCCATAACCTTTACTTGGGTGGCCATGGCCTGTGAAGTCATCAGAAAAATGTTCGCCATTCAATATCTTTGCCCGCATATAATTATTATACTGGGTATCAACAGTCGGAGTGCCAATTATAGAAGCATCATTATTATAGTATACAAAGCTACCGGCAGGTACATAATTAATCCCGGAATCGCCCGGTAAAACGATCATTGTAACAGCAGATTGTGGCGGGTTTAGGCCATAAGAATTTACCGGAAATCCACCTCCCTGTCCATCATCATTATTGCCTTTATAAACAATACCCATGCGCCATACAGAATCAAACCCCAAATAATTATCTAAATACCACCCTACTACCCCATCATCCCATAATGCCATTCGCATATCGCTATAAGTATTTGAGGAGTGGTTAGTAATCGTATAATCGTAATAAACAACATCATCTATCAATGTTCCCCTTTTATAAGCATAAGCCATAGCATGTACTTCCACACCTAATGGTTTTCCATTTGTCTGGTTGTGCGCAGGGCCGTTATCACTAAATACCCACCACAATGCCTGATCGCCTTTTATTTCAGGATATTCTCCCTGCAGAGGTTCATATGTCCCATTACCGTTAAGATCAACAAAGGGAGCCGTCCCATTAGTAATAGTTAGTGGCACTCCGCCATTGCCTGTTGCATTGATATTTCCTTTTCCCGGCCATGTCAAAATAGATTGCGGGGTATTGGAAGTAGTATGTGTACTTAGTGTAAGAAAAGATTGTATATCCGTGCTGTTTACCTTCCATATTTTAGCCCATTTTTGGGAGGTGGTATAAGTAAGTGTATCACTGGTAAGCGGTCCTGGCCAATAGTCATTACCGGTTTGGCGGTATGTCTGGGCAGATACATGTAATTGCCCGCTGCCATCATAAGCCGACATCCATATTGCGCTGGCAAAATTCATATTTTTACCCGACCCCGCAGGGAATTCACAATCCGCTTGCCCTGTTGCAGGGTCCCACTACATATCGCCATGCACCAATACGGCAGCCCCTATATTGTTAATATTAACAGTATCCATTGTAGCAAAAGGTGCTTGTGCCAATAGACGGATGACTGCAAAACAGGATAAGAATATAAGAAGAAGTGGTTTTTTCATAATGGATCTGGAGCTATCTATATAGACGTAAGTTATAGCCCGAATCTTGGGTACAGAATAAAATAATTAATTCCCCTTATCCGGCCCTCCCCGACCATGCTCCTTTTTAACGGAACTTCGAAAATCGGGTAACAGTAGCCAGTTGTCCGACACAATCAGGAAAATCCTTTAATCATGTGAATCTAGGTTCCGACGCCCAGCCTATTGATTTATTTTAGATTCCGGGGCATCTTCATCTGCCGGATCAGGTTGTTCATTTTCTCCCGTATTATGCACACTATGCCCATCATTTACATCAGGTATTGATAATGAATGTGGCGTTATTTTTTCTTTTCTTCTGGTAAATGGTTCAGACAATGGCGAATCTTTATCATCCCCATTTTTCAGGTCTTCATCTTTGTCCGTTCTCACCTCTTCGCGGGCGTCACCGTCCGAAATGTCATTTCCAGCAGGAGCAGGGTGCTGTATTGTTATATTGTCTTCCATGATTTCTTTTTATACTACTCCAATCACAAAAATTGAGCCATCTGAAGTACAACCATTATCTTCTTAACACATCAATTAATGGCTCCGGAAAACTAAATATACATATCCCCCCTTTAATATAGCCGCGCAATGTTGTTCCTGACGTTCCGCATGGCATCGGGAACGCCAAATAAAAACCCGTTCTCCAGCCTGCCCTGAGCCTGCCGCAGGGGCATTGAAGCATTGCAGCAAATTCCTAGGAGAGTCAATACTTTGCCAAATTTCTATCCCCGACCATTCTCCGTTTTTCACCAAACCTGTTAGCATCACGAAAATCCTTTAATCAAGTGAACCTGCCTGCCGGTAGACAGGTTTAGGTTCAGGCAAAATATCAACATCAATTCAACACCATTTTTTGAATTTTCACACTTCACATAGTCCGCGCTTGTACCGCAGATCACTCGCAATAGCGTTCGCATCCCCACACGCATCACTAGGCCCAATCCTCCAAAAACCAGCGCTCACTCGACCTCACCCTCCCCTTTGGGGAGGGCCGGGGAGAGGTCAAAAAAAGGTGCATGCACTTTCAAAATCGTTTCACCACCCCTTTCTAATTTTATACCTACCTACAATTAAAATGAAACATCAAAAACAGTTCAGTATATATTGAGCCTATGCCAATTTGATATTCAACAAGCATAATCCTAAAAAAACAAAAAAATGAAACACACCCTTCCACTACGCATTTTTTACACAACCTTCATTCCTTGCCTCACCACCACAACCCACCACTCCCAACTCATGCTTGAACAACCCTCATTCGCACACTCACGCCTTGTGACCCACGACTCACAACTAAAAGCGACCTTCCCGCGCCACAATTGGGACATTATAAATTATAAACCATTGATTATAAACAAATTAACTAATATCAAAAAATTCCTCAAAAAATGGGACATTTGCAACTTGAAAACAAAAACACTAAAAAACGACAAAGTAAATATTATCACCCTCGGCTGCTCCAAAAATATGGTCGATAGTGAGATGCTTGGTGGTCAGCTCAATGCCAACGGCATCGATGTCACCCACGAAAACCGTAAGCTTGATCATAATATAGTAGTCGTTAACACCTGTGGCTTTATTGATAAAGCAAAAGAAGAAAGCGTAAATACCATCCTCGAGCAGGTCGCCCTCAAGCGTAGCGGCAAGCTCGATAAAGTTTATGTCACCGGTTGCCTCTCCGAGCGCTACCGCCACGATCTCCTCAAAGAGATTCCCGAAGTAGATGCATGGTTTGGTACCCTCGAACTCCCGCTTATCCTCAAGCAATTCAATGCAGACTACAAAGCAGAGCTGGTTGGAGAGCGTATGCTCAGCACCCCAAAACATTATGCATATTTAAAAATATCCGAAGGCTGCAACCGCACCTGTTCGTTCTGCGCCATACCGCTCATGCGCGGTGGCCACATATCCAAAACAATAGAAGAAGTTGTCACCGAAGCCAAAGGGCTTGTGAAAAAAGGCGTAAAGGAAATAATGCTCATTGCCCAGGAGCTCACTTACTATGGTCTCGACATCTATAAAAAAAGAATGCTGCCGGATCTTCTGAAGCATCTCTCAGATATTGAAGGCCTCACATGGATTCGCCTGCATTACGCCTACCCTTCCAAATTCCCGCTGGACATTCTGGATGTAATGCGTGAGCGCGATAACATCTGCAATTACCTCGATATGCCGCTGCAACATATCTCTAACAATATGCTCACGGCTATGAAACGCCAGATATCAAGAGAAGAAATAACTGACCTTATTGCCAATGTCCGTGATCGTGTGCCCGGCATCTGTATACGCACCACGCTGATTGCAGGCTTCCCCGGCGAAACAAGGGATGATGTAGAAGACCTCAAACAGTTCCTCACAGATACCCGCCTCGACCGCGTAGGCATATTTACCTACTCCCACGAAGAAAACACCACTGCCCATGATTTAACAGATAATGTACCCGCTGAAGAAAAAGAAGCCCGTGCTCAGGAAATAATGGAAGTGCAGCAGGAAATTTCCTTCGAAAAGAACCAGGAAAAAATAGGTAATACTTACAAAGTAATAATTGATAAAAAAGAAGCCGGCCGCTACCTTGCCCGCACCGAATTTGATAGTGTGGAAGTAGATAATGAAGTAGTGATAGAAAGTAAGAAAGCACTGCCTATCGGCGACTTTGTTACTGTCAAAATTACAAAAGCATTTGATTATGATCTTGAAGGAGAAGTGGTGATTTAATCTCCTAAAAATATACTTTTCAATAAGCCTATCGTCATTGGCTTTTCGATATAAGAATTTACAAGTGGGTGGGCCGCGGCTTTTTGTTTGTCGTCAATATTAATAGAGGAAGTAAGTATAAATATGGTAAAATATTTTTTTATGCCATCAGGCATGTCAGAAAATTTCTCAAGCACGTCCCATCCTGATAATACCGGCATATCAATATCCAGTAAAAGAATAGTATTTACAGGACGAGCTGTATACTCAGTAGATATATAGTCAAGTCCTTTTACCGGATCTGTAAAAGCAACTATCTCGGTTTCAAGTACTACTCTCTTCAAAAATATCCTGCTTACTGTATTATTTCCTGCGTCATCATCAATCAGGAGGATTCGCTGTAGATTATTAACACTCATGAAAATTGTAAGAATTTCTCAAATGTAATTAAACTATTAAAATGCAGGAGGCTTAGTTTATAAAATATTGTTATCAATATACTAATGGCTCAATATTTTGCCACTGTTCTTTGATTTTCAAATTTAATTTTCTAATTACACTAGTACATCCTGTAAAGTTTCCCCGGCAATGCTTTTATAAGGCCTTGCATTTCAAGCTGCAGTAATGTAGCCGCAAGCTGCGAATTTGCAAGCCCTGTACCATAAAATAACTCATCAGCGTGCACACTATCTTTTGTTTGCAGCAGGTCTACTATTTTCTGCTCATCTATTGTAAGGTTTATAAATAATTGTTTTTGCACCGCTTTGGGTCTGCCTTCATTATTCCAGTTCATCATTTCTGCCAGGTCTTCTGCATTGGTTATCATTCCGGCAATATTGGTTCGTATAAGTTCATTGCACCCAATGCTTTTACAATCATTAACTCTGCCAGGAAATGCCGCAACTTCCCTATTATAGCCACTTGCCATATGCGCCGTGATAAGAGCACCACCTGCAGCCTGGCTTTCAACAACTACCGTTACATCACTCATCCCTGCAACTATACGATTCCGCATAGGGAAATTGGTGCGGTCTGGTAATGTTTCTGACGGAAACTCCGTTAGCAACCCTCCATTTTCAGTCATTTGCTCAGCAAGTTCTTTATGAATATATGGATACACCCTATCTAAACCATGACCTAAAACACCAACAGTAGGTATTCCGAGTTGTACACACCTTTTATGCGCTATTGCATCTATCCCGAATGCCAGCCCGCTTACCACAAGTACATTTTCCAGCGAGCGCAAACCTTCTACAAGTTCTTCACACAGTTTGTGCCCATAGTCAGTATTTTTACGTGTTCCTACTATAGCCACAACCTTTGCAGCATCGAGGTTGGCATTACCTTTGTAAAAAAGCAATAAAGGCGCGTCACTACAGTTACTTAGCCGTTTAGGGAAATTATGATTATGGTATAAAGCATCTAAATCGTTTTTTAGCACAAAAGCAAGTTCCCGCTCAGCTTTTTTCAATACTTCTTCATCCTTAAATCCCTTTATTTTTGTTTCCCCTATTTTACAAATATTGTTGAGTTCTTTTATTGGCCTTTTAAAAATTGTAACCGCATTACCAAAATGTTCCAGTAATACCCGCCCGGTTTTAGTACCTATGCCTGGTACATATGTTAGCGCTAATTGATAAAATATTTCTTCTTGTTCTTCTCCTCGCAACATATTGCTCTATAATTTTTCACGGTTTGTACTAACATTTTCCATCCGGCTGTTGATACAGATTTTCAAATGTGCGCATTAATAAGGCTATCTTTGAGTGTGTAAAATATAAAAAATGAAGAAAATAACGCTAGTCATTTTATCAATATTATTTTGCGGTATGGCATTTGCAAAACATAAGCATAAAAAAAAACAACAAGCCTCTGGCAATATAATATCAGTAAGCATTAGGCATACAGCTTGTTATGGCCGGTGCCCTAACTATACCATCGAAATAAACAAAGACGGATCAGTGATCTATACTGGCACCCGCTTTGTCCCTGATACGGGGATATTCAAAAAAAATATCGGGATAGAAAAAGCTATGGGAATAATCAACCAATTCAATACCTATAGGGTAGACACCTGCAAGGATATTTATAGAAGCCGGATAGCAGACCTCCCCGGGTTGGTTGTGACAGTAAAATACAACGACAGTACCAAAATGATCCGCGATGCAAATTCAGGGCCCGACTACCTCAAACAACTTGCTGACACAATAGACGACATAGGCAAGAAAACAGATAATGGCTGGACGAAGATAGGTGTGCTAAAATAAGTGAACAGTACTCAGACCTAAATATCTAAATATCATTTATTAAGCATTTCAGTAGAAATACTACAGATGCATTTTCGCTTTTTTACCCAGCAACTCATCAACTGTTTCCCGGTACATTTCATCCGGCACGCAACAATCTACAGGGCAAACTGCCGCACATTGGGGCTCTTCATGAAACCCCTGGCATTCTGTACATTTATTAGGAGTGATATAATAAACATCAACAGCCACCGGAGCATGTGGTGCAGCAGCATCAGTAACGGTACCATCCATAAGGGTATATGCCCCTTTTACGGTAGTACCATCTGCCATTGTCCATTCTACCCCACCCTCATAGATCGCATTATTAGGACATTCAGGTTCACAGGCGCCACAATTAATACATTCATCGGTGATCTTAATAGCCATAAGAAGTCTTAAATTTAGTTTATGTGCGCACAAAGTTACAACTTCGCATCAAATACTGTAATGCTAAAACACTAAATAAATCTAAAATTTGACTTCCAGCATACAATTATGACTAATAATATATCATTAAGCCAAAGAATTGACCTATTATTTGAGCTCGGCACATATATGAGCCAAAATAGTATTGAATGGATGGATGCACAGGACCGCGCAGTTGGGGCAAATGCTTGGTTTACACCTGCACATGTTTCTTTGGCCGTGGAAAATATAACAGATCAATTCCTCCAAAAAGACAAACTACAGCAATGGCTCGCTAATTATACTTTACCTAATGAAGCAAAAACAATAGGCATAGTAATGGCCGGCAATATCCCACTCGTCGGATTTCATGATTTTCTTTGTGGCTTTTTAAGTGGTCATCATTTATTATTAAAATTATCTTCTAAAGACGAGGTATTAATGAAACACCTCCTCGATAAACTAACTGAATGGGAACCTGACGTCGCAAACCACGTAATAATAGCCGAACGTCTTAATAATTGTGATGCCTATATTGCAACCGGCAGTAATAATACAGCCCGGTATTTTGAACAATACTTTGGAAAATACCCACATATCATTCGCAAGAACCGGACATCAGTAGCTGTGCTGGATAGTTCGGAAACTGATGAAGAACTTACACTGCTCGCGGATGATGTGTATCTATATTACGGGCTCGGCTGCAGGAATGTAACTCAAGTGTGTGTGCCCCGTGATTATGATTTTGCCCGGCTGCTGAACATTTTTAATAAGCATAATGAATATGCCGACCTGAATAAATATAAAAACAACTACGACTACCACCTGGCAATATACCTTCTTAACCGAATACCTTATATGAGCAATGAATCCCTACTGATGGTGGAAAACGATATGCCTTTCTCTGCCGTAAGTGTGCTGCATTATAAGTATTACGATAATAAAGCAGAACTAATAACACAATTAGAGAGCAGCATAGACATACAAGCCATAATAGGCAAGAGCTTCGTACCATTCGGCGACTCCCAAAAACCTGCATTAAGCGAATATGCAGATGGGATTGATACTATGGCGTTTTTGTGTGAACTATAATACCTTTGTAATACTTCTTGATTCAAGATATACGATTTACAAAATGAAAATCTTCCTCGCTCAGCAAAACTACCATATAGGCAATTTCGAGGCCAATACCGCTAAAATCATTTCTGCCATCGAAGAAGCTAAAAAACAAAAAGGTGACCTTATCGTTTTTTCTGAATTATCTGTTTGCGGCTACCCCCCGCGCGATTTTTTAGAGTTCAATGACTTTATAGAGCAGGGACTGGCATCTATTGACAAGATAAAACAGACCGCAGATACTATTGGTGTATTGGTGGGTTGCCCATCACGAAATCTAAAACCTGAAGGCAAAGATCTTTTCAACAGCGCTTACCTTCTTTATGAAAAAGAGGTAAAGGGCATAGTTAATAAATCACTGCTACCCAACTATGATATTTTTGATGAGTACCGCTATTTTGAACCTGCATACGAATGGAATGTTTTGAACTTTAAGGGGAAAAAGTTAGCCGTAACCATTTGTGAAGACATATGGAACCTAGGCGATGACCCGCTTTACCGCATATGCCCGATGGATGAACTGATAAAGCAGCAACCGGATATCATGATCAACCTCAGTGCATCACCGTTCGATTATATTCATGAGGACGGCCGCAAAAGTATCGTAAAGAGAAATGTGCTTAAATACAATCTTCCTATGGTATACTGTAATACTATAGGCTCACAAACCGAAATAATATTCGACGGAGGCTCACTGGCAATGAATACCAATGGCGACCTTATTGCCGAAATGCCGTACTTCACAGAATCTATGGCATCAGTGACATGGAATGATGACGGCACTTTTTCAGAGCCTGTCGTTCGCCCTGCCGCTACTGTGTTGATCAGCGAGCCAAATGCAGAAAAATACGAACCGAATAAAAATATAGAAAAGATTCATCACGCCATTATCCTCGGCATCCGCGACTATTTTAGCAAGATGAGTTTTACTAAAGCTATCGTAGCCTCATCGGGCGGAATAGACAGCGCTGTAGTACTCGCATTGGCATGTGAAGCACTGGGAGCTAAAAACGTAAACGCACTATTACTCCCATCCCAATTCTCAACGGGCCATTCCGTTGCTGACGCTGAGTTGCTTTCAAAGAACCTGGGAAATCATTTCGATACAATTCCCATCAAAGGAATATTTGACGAATTTGAAAAGTCGCTACAGCCTGTATTTAAGGGCCTGCCATTCAATGTTGCTGAAGAAAATCTGCAATCCCGTATTCGCGGTGCATTGGTAATGGCCATGTCTAATAAATTTGGGTCCATCTTACTCAATACTTCCAATAAAAGCGAGCTGGCCACAGGCTACGGTACGCTCTATGGAGATATGGCCGGCGGCCTTGGTGTTATCGGCGACTTGTACAAAATGCAGGTATATGCCCTCGCAAATTATATAAATAGGAACAAAGAGATCATCCCCAATAATATTATTGATAAAGCGCCCAGCGCAGAATTGCGACCGGATCAAAAAGACAGTGACAGCCTACCGGAATACAATATACTAGACCCCATACTCTACCAATACATAGAGCGCAGACACGGCCCAAAAGAAATAATAAATATGGGCCACGATCCGGCCCTCGTTTCCCGTATACTAAAACTCGTCAACACGAATGAATATAAGCGCAACCAGTTCTGCCCTATTATTCGGGTATCCCCTAAAGCGTTCGGTATTGGACGGCGTGTACCTATTGTTGGGAAGTATTTGTCTTAATTACTTAACGCTCCAAAACTTCTTCACCTGCTCCACTGCAAACCCCATATCCAGATCGTACATGCACTTGAAGTGCCCTTTAGGGCATTTGTTATAGCCCAGTTTACTACATGGGTGGCAACCAAGTTTGTCATTTTCCATGATCACAGATTGTGGTGCCACGCGTTCTTTTAAATTATTAAAGCCATAATAAGGGAACATACCCATCTCCGGCGATGTATTGCCCCACAGCGAGATAACGGGCTTCTGAAAAGCTGCTGCTACATGCATCAGGCCGGTATCATTACTAATTATAACCCGCGCACTTTTCACTAACTCAGCCGATTCATTGATATTGAACTTCCCACACGAATTGTATATTTTGATCTTGTCCTGCTCTGCAATTTCCAACCCTGCATCCCTGTCTTCAGGGCCGCCAAGCAATATCACGGGATAAGGTACAAGCTCACAAAACTTCTGCCACTGTGCCACAGGCAACTTTTTGGTAGTATACGACCCACCTATCACACAACCAACATACCCACCCCAATGACTTACCGGAATATCATTATTACCCAACTTCTTGTCTTCGCGTAAAAAATAATCCAGCCCCTTTCCGTCATTCCGTACATCTAATGAACTGACTGTTTCAAAGTACCGCTCCACAATGCTCTTATCAGGCATTATATCTACCTTAAAATTAGTGAGCAACCACTTCTGCACATTCAACTTAGGGAATGAATAACTTTTTACTTTCAGCGCTTTCTTCACCCGCATGGTCCGCAGGTTATTATGCAGGTCTATTATGTAGTCAAACTTTTCTTTTTTCAACTCTTCTATTACCAGGTCAAGGTCGTCCTGCAAGTAGTGTAATTTATCTATATAGGGGTTGTTTATCAGAATCGTACCATACACAGATTTGGTAAGATAATGTACCACCACATCCTTGCGCTGCTGTTTCAGGCAGCGTATCACAGGAGTCGTCAATACAATATCACCAATAGAAGAAAAACGGATCACAAGTACCTTCATAAAGGAACCATACTTTTGGGGTTGACTTAATATTAATTAGCCGGGTAAGACAATTCAACCCATGCTTTATTATCCGTTATACCAAGGGCTTCTTTTGCCGCATCACAGATACCAATAATACTGTTGGCATATAGCTTTGTATCCGGAACAGGCCCCAAGATTTTTACATAAATAGTTTTATTGGTTCCGGGGTTAAAGACCTTCATAATAGTACCCCGTGGTGTAGTATTATGAAAAGCTACGTAAGCACTGTTCTTACCGCCCTTCTCAAAAAATACCGCTGTCCCTTTTTCAGTCAGCACATTCAGCCCGTTATTGGTTTGCCGGTTATATACGGTATCCAGCCCGCCAAGTATATGCAACTTTGATGTGTCTGCAATTACTGCCTTTACTAAAGGTGGGTAGGCTGTGGCTCTTGTAGGGTTATCAGTTGTATCACGGGCTATCATTTTCAGCCACCCAATAAACAATACCTGGTCTATCAAAAGGGTGTTACCATGCAGGTTATTCCACGTCCTCATTGTCGATTTTGTCACCCCGGCATAAGTACTTATAAGCCCTATATCATCCTTTGGCCCTACACGATAATAGAGTTCGTGCATATCTTTTGTATCTAAAGCAGATGGCTTACTTAAAGAATAGTTTTCTGCGGTAACAGGGATATATATAATAGTACCCGGCACTACTTTTTTTGATTTATCAAAATCAGGTTCATATTCAATTTCCCTTTCCGAAACATAATACCGTTGTGCCAGCATACGTGTACTTTCCCATTGCTTTATTTCATACTTTATTGCCCACTTATTACCTCTGCGCACAGCAAACAAGCTGTCCATATCCTGCGCAATAGCATTCATGCCAACTATAGAAAATAAAAATGCAAATAAGTACCTCATCATAACACAACCTGATTTAACCCGAAAAGTACAACAATTATGCCCAAAATTACAAGCGTCTGCTATGTTAAATTAAGAAAAGCACCCCTTTTTAAAGGAAGGAGGTATCGATATCCATCCTTATCCGCCAATGCTTTGGCAGGTAATTATTCATGCGGTTTCCCAACGATTTTACCCAACCCAGCCCAAGGCCGTTATATTTTACTACCAGCCAACCTTTTTCCAGATCACCAATTCCCATATCTTCCCTTTTCAGATAGCGTAAAGCCTGCTCCCGGTCGGCATTTATACCTGGCAAGCTGGTATTAGCATCAATGCTCAATGCCACCTCATGGTCCGGCAACCATTCTTTAGCAGCAGGGCTACCCAACTTTAACCCGGTTTTTCTAAGATAAACTGCCTGTTGAAGCAAATGAATGTCGGTCTCATGCCCTGGCCTTATGGCGCAGTAATTTTCTTTATCCTTTATAAAAAGCAAATCATTATCCTTCAGCAAATGCCCCGCCAGCTGTTGTATCTTCTTATCATGTGCCGTTTTGAATCTCACCGGCCGTAGTTCATCTGCATCTTCTTTTTTCTGTAATGCTGCAATAAAAAAACCTTCGCCTTTTACCTTATCAGGAAAAAAGCGGTACCCGGCCATCCCTTTTGAAGAGTTAACCGCCACAATACCCCACTCTTCTTTAATTTCAACAGGTAAAGATTGCACCACATATTCACTTGCCAGCCAGTCCAGAATATCTTCATCTTCCTGCGGCGAATAGGAACAAGTTGCATAAACCAATATGCCGTCTTCTTTCAATGCAGGCCACACATCTGCCAGTATACGTTGCTGCCGCTCGCTGCAAAGCTGCACATTAGCTTCACTCCATTCATCCAAAGCCCGGGCATCCTTACGCCATAACCCAGATCCGCTGCAAGGTGCATCTACAACGATCACATCAAAATACCCGGTGAGCCGTCCAAAATCCCTTGGATCATTCCCGGTCACCCATGTATTCATATACCCCCACCGCTCCATGTTCTCTTCAAGTATAGATGCACGTGCACGTATCACTTCATTTGATATCAGCAGACTGTCCTTGTCTAATAAACCCGCTATCAGTGTACTCTTACCTCCCGGCGCAGCACATAGGTCCAACACACGCAAGCCTTTTTTATCAGGTAAAACACTGTTCAGTAAATGTTCCAAAAACATCGAGGATGCCTCCTGCACATAATATGCCCCTGCATGGAAAGCAGGATCAAGTGTAAATACAGGTCGTTCTTTTAAATAAACCCCATTACTACACCACGGCACTTTTTCATTGGCAGTAAATAAACCAATATCCTTATAAGGATTTATCCGCACAGACGTTGCCGCAGCAAGTTCATGTGCAGCAATAAAAGCAGGCTTGTTAAAACCTTTTATGCCTTGCAGATCATTAAACAGTTTTTGTGGTAAGACCAAACTTTTGGGTTTTGACTTTTAATTTTTAACTTAATAATCAAACGCCACCCCTGTATAATTATGCGGGGTTATCGCCTTCAGTTCCTTTTTCACTTTCGCATTAACCTTCAGTGTATCTATAAATTCATGAATATCCTGCCTGGTAATGCTGGCTTTTCCTCGTGTCAATGCTTTTAATGCCTCATATGGCTGCGGATAATTTTCACGCCTTAATACTGTTTGTATGGCCTCAGCTACAACAGCCCAGTTACGATCCAGGTCATCATCTATACGCTGTTTATTCAGTAACAGTTTGCCCAATCCTTTTTCTATGGAACGAAGTGCCAGGAAACTATGGCTCATCGGCACACCTATATTGCGCAGTACTGTACTATCCGTCAGGTCGCGCTGCAGGCGGCTTATGGGTAATTTGGCGCTCAGGTGTTCGTAGAGTGCGTTAGCAATACCCAGGTTACCCTCTGCGTTTTCAAAGTCAATCGGGTTCACTTTATGGGGCATAGCGCTGCTGCCCACTTCTCCGGCCTTCACCTTCTGTTTAAAATACTCCATCGAAACATATTGCCAGATATCACGACAGAAATCTATAAGTATGGTATTGATGCGTTTCAGTGTATCAAACTGCGCTGCAAGGTTATCATAATGCTCTATCTGCGTCGTATACTGCATACGCTCCAGCCCCAGTTTCTTCTCCAAAAAATCATTACCGAATTTCTCCCAGTTTATATGCCCGAAAGCTACATGGTGTGCATTAAAATTGCCTGTAGCCCCGCCGAATTTAGCTGCGAATGGTATGTTCAGCAGTTGGTCTATTTGCCCTTCCAACCTTTCCACAAACACCATCATTTCCTTTCCCAACGATGTGGGCGATGCTGGCTGCCCATGTGTACGGGCCAGCATAGGTACATTTTTCCATTCTTGCGCCATGTGGTATATGGCAAGGTGCGTATTCAGCAGCAATGGCACAAACTGCTCTTCCAATGCATCTTTCCATAGCATGGGTATAGCAGTATTATTTATATCCTGCGATGTCAACCCGAAGTGTATCCACTCCACGCTTTCCCCGGCACCCAGCTTAGTAAGTTTTTCTTTCAGAAAATATTCTACTGCCTTTACATCATGGTTAGTGGTACGCTCAATACTCTTTATCTGGAGCGCATCTGCCTCTGTAAAATCTTCATAAATGGCACGCAATTTTGCAGCCTTCACACTGGCCGGTAAGGTGATGATCTTTTTCTCGGCCAAAAACAAGAAATACTCTACCTCCACCTTTACACGGTAACGTATTAATCCATATTCCGAAAAATAAGGGGCCAGTGTTTCAAGTTGTGAGCGATAGCGCCCGTCTATCGGGCTAATGGCATTGAGTGCGTTAAGTTCCATGGCGCAAAGATATAAAAAGAGTTTTTGTGCATTTGACTTTAATACAATGCACCAAACCTAAGAATATGAAGTAATTTTATTGAAAAGAATCGTATTTCACAACAAATAGTATATTTTATGCCTAACGAAAGAAAATTAGATTTTAATTTATTTAAAGAACCCCAAGAAAAGTTTATTAGACATTTAAGTATTGAGAATAACGAAAGGATAATTTTTTCAGGAAAATTCGGGCATGGGAAGACAACATTTTTACAAGAATTCTTTAAAGATGAAAGCCAGTTAAAAAACATAAACGGTAAAAAATATAACGTCATTTCTCTTTTCCCTGTCAATTACTCAATAGCTTCTAACGAAGATATCTTTCGCTATATTAAATACGATATTATTCTTGAAATGCTTAGAAACGGTTATCAAATTGAGAATTCAATTGAAACCTATTATGACACTTTACCAATATTTATTAGGAAAAATTTCGACAAAGTATTAGCCGCAATTGTTTACATGGTCCCACATGTGGGGAAAAACATTGTTGAATGCTATGAAAAATGGGATAAGCTAAAGAATGAATACTTGAAGTTTGATAAAGATTCGAAATTGCTAAATGATTCAGGAGATCAATTTGTAAATTTCATTGAGAAATTGGAGCAAACTGATGGAAGCATTTATGAAGATGATTTAATTTCAAAACTTATTGAACAAGTATTAAAAGACAAATTAGAAAATGATGGTGCAAAGGAAAATGTCTTAATTATTGACGATTTAGACAGAATTGATCCGGAGCATATTTTTAGGATACTAAATGTTTTTGCAGCACACTTTGACAGAAAAAATGACCTAAAATCAAAAAATAAATTTGGTTTTGATAAAGTCATTATTGTTTGTGACATTGAAAACATCAGGAATATTTTCAAAGCAAAATATGGTGCGGATACTGATTTCAATGGTTATATTGATAAATTTTATTCATACGAAGTATTTGAATACAGCAACAGGACTGCAATAGAAAATTTCGCTAAAGCTATATTATTCAAACGAACAAAATGGAGTACGAATGGGACAACATTAAATACAAACGACAGTTTATCCTTTCGAGAAAATTTTTTCGGAAAAAGTCGCTTTTTTATAGATGTTTTATTAATACTTTTCGACAATAAACAAATTGACTTGCGAAATTTATTAAAATGGGAAAATTTGCCCATCCCTCATACAGGTGGAATATTTTTAAAAGACAATATTAAGCATGCTAATATTGACGAAGATAATTTTCCAATACTTCTATTTTTAAGATTATTTTGTTTGATTAAAGGTAGTCCCGAAAGTTTTAAATACTCAATTGATAATATAAAAGGCCAAAATTTAAATGACACAACATTAAGAGAGTACATTGCTAATTTAGTATATTTAAATACTATTATAGACCATAACAAAGGAGCCAAAAGAGGACTTTATTATTTAGTAATGGACGAGCCTGTAGAGCTTATCGTAGATGAAAGTGGGAAATATCAAATACAAGGATATAATGCTCAACCACTCCGTTTCAATAATTCACATCTATTT
Source organism: uncultured Bacteroidota bacterium (assembly GCA_903882965.1). Taxonomy (GTDB): domain Bacteria; phylum Bacteroidota; class Bacteroidia; order Chitinophagales; family Chitinophagaceae; genus Nemorincola. The sequence goes on along the minus strand of CAIRZD010000139.1, from coordinate 6,930 downwards.
TGGTTAATCAGCAAATCAATTGATTTTTTAAAATCGCAAAATTTACTTTAACTTGAATAGCGCCAATTATTACTCAGGTCTACGTTATATTCCTCTCAAAATTATTTCCGTTGCGATTCCGAATTTCTGTTCTAATTTGCTATCAATGATAAAACCGGATAGGAATGGGTGATAAAATGGTCATTGATGAATTTGGCAATGCAGATGCAAAAGAGCCATCTCTGTTAATGGAGTAACTGAAACATGGTCTTATACTCCAAGTTCTTATTGCATTGGTGACGGATCCAGTTTCAGATTATATATAGAGTTCGAAAATTATAACCTTATAGCTATATGCGATTAATAAAAAACAAGAATCAGAATCTCGGCTAATCACCCCCTTTGGAGAGACCAGGAGATATTACGTATATTTATTAATATAAATAATTAAATAAACATTTTAAAATCCAGACAAAATCGACACCAGTTTCTTTTACATACCAACATATGAATAATATTATCCACCATAATGCACAATTAAACTATTTCACAATGAGCCATTGTCTCAACGATACCAAACTTGCGATTTTTTTGAGACATTTTAGAGATATTTTAAACAACAAATCACTGATTATCAATAAATTAAATAAAAATAAAAAGAATGAGACATTTTATATCCCCGCTCCATACTTCGGCAGGTAGATGTTTAAAACATTCCTTTATTATTCCTAATATCCAAAATGATATATTCCTGATCAATAAACCTGTTAACCTATCAACTAATTCCCCTATCTTTGCACTCCCAAAAAACTGGGGAAATCTATTTGTTAACAACCGGAACATCACCGTATGAGTCCGTACAAAAGAAAGAGTACAATTGGAAGACCAAACAATCAATTCAGAAGTTACAGAATCTCAGGATGAGACTGTACAAACACCAGCAGCATCTGAGGATACTACTGTAACTATGTCTGCAGATGCAGCACATGAAGCAGCACAACCGGCAGCAGAAGACGCCGCCCCGGTACAAACACGTGCACCACGTCATTATTACACCACCGTTCCCGAAACATCATTCGATGATTTCGACTGGAGTGTGGATAAACGTAATGTTACTGCTTACAAAGAGGGCGATCGTCAAAAGTTCGATACCCTTTATGGCAGTACATTCAAAGCTATCGCAGAATCAGAACTGCTGCGTGGCTCTATTGTTGGCCTTACCAAGACAGATGTTATCATCAACATCGGATTCAAATCTGATGGCCTGGTATCGCTCAATGAATTTCGTGACATGTCTGAAGTAAAGATCGGAGATGAGATCGAAGTAATGGTAGTAGAAAAAGAAGACAAAAATGGTCACCTTCACCTTAGCCGCAAACTCGCAAGAGCAGCCCGCGCTTGGCAGGAGATCGTTAACTTCTATAAAACCGGCGAAGTGGTTACAGGTACTATCACCTCTAAGACCAAAGGCGGTCTTATCGTGGATGTATATGGCCTCGAAACATTCTTACCAGGTTCTCAAATTGACGTTAAGCCCGTTACCGATTACGATCAGTACGTTGGTAAAACAATGGATTTCAAAGTTGTTAAGATCAACGAAACTATCCGTAACGCCGTTGTTTCTCACAAGGCGCTTATCGAAAGCGATATCGAGCAGCAACGTAGCGTTATCATCGGCCAGCTCGAGAAAGGACAGGTACTGGAAGGTACTGTTAAGAATGTTACCGACTTCGGTGCATTCATCGACCTTGGTGGTGTTGACGGATTACTTTACATCACAGATATCAGCTGGGGCCGCGTAACGCACCCAAGCGAAATATTGCATAATGGCCAGAAACTTAACGTCGTGGTTCTTGACTTCGATGATGAGAAAAAACGTATCAGCCTCGGCCTCAAACAACTTACTCCTCACCCATGGGACAACCTGCCTGCTGAAATAGCTGAAGGCGCCCGCGTTAAGGGTAAAGTAGTAAACATCGAAGATTACGGTGCATTCCTCGAAATTATGCCTGGCGTAGAAGGCCTCGTACACGTTTCTGAGATCACATGGTCTTCACAGCCTATCAACGCTAAAGAATTCTTCAAACTTGGCGAAGAGCACGAAGCTGTTGTTGTAACACTTGATAAAGACGAGCGCAAAATGAGCCTCTCTATCAAACAAATGACCGAAGATCCATGGGATCACATCGAAAACAAATTCCCTATCGACAGCCGTCACACTGGTGTTGTTAAAAACATCACCCCTTATGGCGTATTCGTTGAGCTGGAAACTGGTATCGGTGGCATGATCCACATCAGCGACCTTAGCTGGATCAAACGTTACAACCACCCAAGTGAGTTTGTAAGAGTTGGTGACAAGATCGAAGTGGCTATCCTTTCTATTGATAAGGAAAACCGCAAACTTGCCCTCGGCCACAAACAACTGGAAGAAGATCCATGGAATACTTTCGAAACAGTGTTCCCAATCGGTTCTATACATGAAGGCAGCGTAACCCGTAAGGATGAGAAAGGTGCTACTGTTCAGTTACAGTACGGCCTCGAAGCATACGCTCCTGCCCGCCACCTCCGTAAAGAAGATGGCAGCAATGTAGAAGCCGAAGAAACACTTCCGTTCATGATCATCGAATTCGATCGTAACGACAAGCGTATCATGGTTTCTCATTCCAAAGTTTGGGAACAAGTGAAAACAGAAGAAAAAGAAGCAGCAAGAAAAGAAGCTACTGTAGAATCTGAAAAGACCAAGAAAGCAGTTAAGAACATCCAGAGCAAAGTGGAAAAACCAACACTTGGCGACCTCGGTACTCTTGCAGCTATCAAGGACAAGATGAAGAAAGCAGAAGACGATGCTGCCGAATAATAAGCTGATTAGCTAATTTGATGATTAGCTGATAATAATTAAAAAGCCACCCTGAAACGGGTGGCTTTTTAATTTAAAATATCGCTAACTTTAGGGTAATTAGCTAATCTGCTAATCATCAAATCAGCTAATCAAAAAATGGCCTGGACAGAAAAAGACAACAAACTATACCGCAGCTTCACATTCAAGGATTTTGGAGAAGCATTCTCATTTATGACGCATATAGCTATGCTTGCCGAAAAACAAAACCATCATCCCACATGGACAAATACCTGGAACAAGGTGGAAATATGGCTATCTACTCACGATAAAGGAGACATCGTAACCGAAGCCGACAGAAAACTCGCCGCAGCAATAGACAAAATAACCGGTAAATAAATCCAGAAAACAAAGTCAACGCGCTCACTCGACCTCATGTTCTCCTTCGGAGAGGGATGGGGAGAGGTTTTATTTCTCTTCCACATTCCTGTGCTGTTTCAGCACATTAGGTACGCGAAGGGCTATACCGGTATGTATGAGACCTTCATAACCAAAGCCTACTTCTGCAAAATAAGCTACCTGGCGGCCTATACGGATACCCAATGGAGTGCCCTGGAAACCATACAACCATGGCCCAGACCGGTCTGCCGCACCTGGCGCCCTGTTCAGGTCATCAAATATGGTTACACCATAAGCTATCTTGCCATAAAGCCTTACCCTTATCAGGTCGTGGCGGGTATCAAGGTAGCAGAAAGTCATTTCGGGAGCAAAAGTTAAGAAGCTACCCCATGTGCGGATATTTTCATAGCCTATACCCATGCCTATGGTCACATTCTTATTTATGTAGTAGCGGTAAGTAAGCACGGGAGCACCTGACGATGCGCTGAAAGGAGCGCCGTTCACAAGGCTGTAATCACTGTAATAACCATAGCCAAGCGCTATTTCGCTCTTGCCTCTCTGGGCCAGCCCGCGCGGTACAAAACAGATCATAGCTAATACAACACAAAGAATATAGTACTTACCTTTCATCATAATATGACTTTAAACTTAAGAGACTTATTAGGTTAATAAGGCTTAAAGATAGAGCAAACTTTCATTTCTCCAAAACCTTAGTACCCACTTATTCACAAAAACAGTGGATTGGGACATTTATCTTGGAAAATGTCGCGGTAATGTCACGGTTATATCTCACTATGTGGGGTGCTGTGGGATGGGGTTATGGGCGATTATTTTTATCATATATGGGGTTGTGAAAAAATCTGGTGTCGATATTATGTACATATTAAAATGTTTATTTAATAATTTAAAATTGTCGACATGTATAATATTTATTAGCATGGTTGTTTGTTTTTGTTTTTTTCACTTTTATGAAACCTGTGGGTTTGGGCGATATAAAATGATGTGTGGTGTATTTGTTTGTTTTTCATTTTTTATAAATTTTACAACGGTCAATTAATCCTGCTTTATGGTTTATGCGTTTGGCTATGGAGTATGGTATTTCTATTTTGCTTTTTACGCACTATCGGTTTTTTATATTAATGGATAAAATTAGGGGATGTAAATGTGTATGGTGAGGAAGTGTATACACCTTTGTTTTTTTTTGGGGGGGGGTATTGCTCGAGGATGCATTTAACTTAGACCCGCTGCTCTTTACTTTTCTTTTGCTTCGCCAAAAGAAAAGTAACAAAAGAAAAGGCGACTTTTATTCACTATGTTGATGTCTTTTCAAAGGCGTTCATGAGTCGCTTCGCTGGTTGTAGAATCGCGTCCGCGCGAAAAGGCAGCTCTGCGCTAAATTGTACCTGCCTGCCGGCAGGCAGGTACAATTTAGCGCCGTCGGGAGACGCTATGGATTGAGCTAGAGTAATACTCTTAGGGGCGTAAGTTGTTGGTTATATACTGAAACGGGGATTACAAATCCGGGAGAGCGGGGGGAGACACTCTCGTCGATTGGACAAAGAGGTTTTATCTGAACATAGATTTACTACCTTAGCGTAAGATATATAAAATGTGCAAACATGCATGATAATGAAGAAATTATACAGGCACTAAAACAATTTAGAAATGAAAGAGATTGGGGGCAATTTCATAACCCCAAGGATTTAGCAATTGCACTAAGCATTGAAGCAAATGAATTGCTAGAATTGTTTCTGTGGAAAAATCCGGAAGATGCCAATAGAGAAAAAGTACAAGAAGAGTTGGCTGATGTTTTTGCATTTGCATTTCTTCTTGCTGATAAATATCAATTTAATGTAAAAGAAATAGTTCTTGAAAAAATAAAAAAAAACGGCGAAAAATATCCTGTCGATAAGTCAAAAGGAACTTCAAAGAAATACAACGAACTATGAGTTTAAGTAATGCGTTTGAAGTACGGAGATACGATTTTAATTCCAACCTATTCAATGAGTTTCAAAATTTACACTACGCCAAAGACCTTTGGCCGGTTGTCTATATATTAAGCGATGGGAAAATAAAAGAAGCTTATGTAGGTGAAACCACCGATGCACATGCCAGAATGAGCAGCCATTTGAATAACAATACTAAAAATAAGCTAACGGCTGTCCACTTAATTAGCAGCGAAAAATTCAATAAATCTGCAACTCTTGATATTGAGTCAAATTTGATAAAATATATTTCAGGTGATGGTCAGTATAATTTAATAAATGGGAATATTGGTTTAGCTAATCATAATTACTATCAAAAGAAAACAGTATACTGGGATATTTTTATTTCCATTTGGGATAAATTAAGAGCCGAAGGCGTCGCCAAACACTCAATAGAATATATTAACAACTCCGATTTATTTAAATATTCCCCTTATAAGAGTTTAACTGATGAGCAAAGGAGTGGCTTATTAGTAATCATAAAGAACTTATTGAGAACTGATTTTAAAACAGTCATAGTAGAGGGTGGTGCGGGAACAGGTAAAACAATCTTGGCAGTCTTTCTATTTAAGTTGATTAATTCTAGCCTCGACGATTTCAATTTTAAAGAATTTGGTGATGATGAGGATGAATTCATTCAATTGATCAAAGAAATAAAAATCAAATATCCAAACCCAAAAATGGCATTGGTCGTACCTATGTCTTCCTTCAGAAATACATTAGTAAAGGTCTTTAAAAACATAAAGGGTTTAAGCTCTAATATGGTTATTGGGCCTGCTGAAATTGCAAATTGCAGATATGACATCGTTGTTGTTGACGAGTCTCATCGATTGAGGCGGAGGGTTAATCTTGGAGCATACTTTGGCTCATTTGATAAAGCATGTGAAAAATTGGGTTTAGATAAAAATAATTGCAGTGAACTGGATTGGATAATTAAGCAGTCCGATAATGCAATTTTATTTTACGATGAAAATCAATCCATCAAACCATCTGATGCTAAGAAGTTGGATTTCGACAAATTGAAATCTCAAAAAACAACCAAAGTAGAATATTTAAAGTCTCAATTCAGGGTCAAAGGAGGGAATGATTATGTCGCATACATAGATAAGCTATTAAGTTGTTCCCTTGGCACAGGCGATAAAATATTTGATGCCAAAGAATATGAGTTTGTGCTTTTTGATTCGATAGAAGATATCGTAAAAAAGATCAAACTTAGGGATAAAGAAAATGGACTTTCAAGATTAATCGCAGGTTATTCCTGGGAGTGGGTATCTAAGAATGACAAAAATAAGTTTGACATTAAGATCGAGAATATCGAACTAATGTGGAACAGTAATAATAACGATTGGATAAATTCTCATAACTCAGTAAATGAAGTTGGCTGTATACATACGACTCAAGGTTATGACCTAAATTATGCAGGTATAATTTTCGGAAACGAAATAACATATGATGAAGCAAAGGACGAAATTGTGATTTTGAAGAACAATTATTATGACAGAAATGGAAAGAACTCCATAACTGACCCTCAAGAATTAAAAGCCTTCATTATAAATATCTACAAGACACTAATGCTGCGAGGGATTAAGGGAACCTACATATACGTCTGTGATGAATCTCTTAGGAAATATTTTGCAAAAAATATTACATTATATAAGACAGAAAAGGTCGTAAAGACTTTGCCTAGGAATAATGTTATCCCATTAGAAAACTCAATTCCAATTTATGATT
>CAIRZD010000138.1 GCA_903882965.1 uncultured Bacteroidota bacterium | reverse complement strand
CTTCACCGTACTTTTCTTTGTCTTTAGTATATACTATTGGCACACAATGATTAGTACCTATTGGATGCCCGTATTTATCAGCATCATAATGGCATAACACACCCAGCGCAAATGCATATTCGTTTATATCCTGCGCCTCATCCAGCAGGTTGTTTACAAAATCACCGCTGCGCACATAATGGACCAGGTTGGTAAACAGCTTACTGCCAAACGGATAATAACCCATATCAGGTGCTACCGCCCCGCCATATGCATAAGCATGAGCTTCCTTCAATTGGTCTGCAGATGATCCCGGGTATTTTTTCAGCAGTAACGGTTGTATTGTTTTATCCCATGTAGAATCAATTATGGCCTCATGCGTGAGCACAGAATACGCGCTGCACTGCGCTGCACCACTAACGATGTACAAAGCTGCTATTAATAGTATTTTATAAAATGATCCATTTTTCATGATTGCCTGTTAACAATTGACATACTTAAACCAGTATATTCAAATGCCCTTATTTGTATTGACACCGCACACCCATCTGATCTGAAAAACCGTGACACAATATGATCACCCGAAGTTGTAGCGAGATTTGTTTCCCTTCCCTCCCACATTAATAGCAAATGAAGAAAAATAGCACGAATGAATAAGACACACGTCTTTCTTATATACATGCTTTACCTTAATAAAAATAATGCCAGCAATAGCAGGTTACGGGATTTGATAGTTGTAAAGTAACCGTATGGAAGTTGAGCCGCAATGCTCCTATATAGCCCCGGTGGCGTTGGCACCGTTTATCAACGGATTGCTATTTGGCTCCTCACATATTTTTAGATAATGCACCAAAATCGGCCAACGTATAGTTGCCAGCAAATATTCCGGCCCTGGCCGGGTGTCCTTTTTCAGGCACTCGGGGGCAACCAAAATGATGCAAACGCCGTATTTGAAAAATGGCTGAATCATACCGGACCGATGGGTAATAATAAGCCACAGGTAAAGGTAACTACAGAGCGGTGCCTTCCCCCGGGGAGGCCTCCTCAGCAGTTAAACTGCCGCAGATGATGATCCGTATGCTTGTAAGCCACATAGCCCACCTGCTCCCTCGTCATTTTCCCGAAAAAGGTATGCACGAAACTTGGTGTTGAATAATTGGCATATTGTTCTATCAGCGCTATCCATTTCTTTTTCTCTGCTGCAATATCGCCGGTGCTTTCCTGTATTCTAAGTTCCGGCAGCGTGGGTGAATTATGCCTTAGCGGGCTGTCATCTTTCAGCACACTCTTTAAAGCCATCTTCCCAAACAACAGGCCCACAAATACCTGTTTATTCTTTTTGCCGCTTTGTATCCATTCCTCCCACAGCGTGCAGTGCTTCAGCATCTGGTACACATTCATCTTACCCCACTGGGCTGCCTTATGCTCATCAAGCATATTGATTCTGCTGATCAATTCATCTCTTGTTGTTTTATCGAATACTGTTTTCATATTTTAATGGATTATTACTACCAGGATATCAAAAAGGCTTACTGGCATAAGCCACAAACAACGCCATCAGCAGGAACACCGTATTTATACCGGCATGCATGAATTCCTTACGTCTCAGGTGTGTGAATATGGCACCCATCATTATCATGGCAATTACTGCCGCAGCAATAAATGTAAGGCGGTGTCCATGCCCTAACAACCTGGGTACTATCACCGCAAGCCCGCTCACAAGCTCTGTCGCCGCTATCATTTTAATTACTACCGGATTAAAATCCTCGGCCCAGGTGCCGCCGCTGGCAATGACCTTCTCCTTACTTTGAAAAAATTTAAAGCTGCCGGTAATTACAAAGATCAGCCCAAGTAATCCCTGTACTATCCAAAGTGCTATTGCCATGATGTTTAAATTTTATTCATCAAAAGTATAAAATATGTTTTGCAAAACGGCAGGTGTTGGGTTGCACTAACGATAAGCCCCGATATAGGCAGTGCCGCCACTCAGCAAAGTGGTATCTCCGGCTGCAGGGAAGCCGCAGATATAACTGCTGACAAGCGTATCCGGGATACCATTCTCATACATGGTATATGCCTGGTGCTCTACATGGCCAATAATAGCCATATCTATAGGATGGCTGCACAGCAGCACAACAGTATCATTGACCAGTTTATACGTCCCTTTCACAATATACTGAGCGCTGTGCAGCGTGTGAAATGAACCGTGCGTATAACTGAAAGGCCCCCAATCAAAAATAAAATACGGATCGTTTTGCCTTAGTTTGCCGTAGCGATCATCCATCTTACCATTATGCGCTTCCAGCAGGAGCATGTATCTCTTCCCTCTGGCAGTAAAAAAGTGGAACCGGCACACATGCACCAGCCCCAGGCCCCCTGCACATACCAGGTATATACGGAAAACAAAAAACACCACCACTAAATTGACAGTAGGCACAATGAACTCCACAGGTATCTCCCTTACTTTTTTTACTGCAACAAACAATATGCCGCAAGCTATCACCGACGCGAGATAAGTACCAAGCGGCGAAAAAATGAGATACCACATATCATCATAGTCTATGAATGTATGCTTTGTGAGCCCCACCATGCAAGTAAAGACCAGATCGAACAGGATGATGGCACCTGGCACTATAAGTTTTTTACGAAGGTTCACTACCGGATAACGGGTATACTACCCGAAATAATATATGCTCGTAAATATTTTTTTGCCATTATTGGCATTCTTCTTCAACAACCTGAATATTGCAGCTACTCCGCTACAGGCATTTTGCAACCGCTATCTTTTATTAGTTTCTTCATTAATTTTCAAAGCCTCGCAAAAGGCATCTGTTGTAAAACTTTCCTTTTCCTCATTACTTACCGGTGTTTCCTCCTTTTCTTTTGTTTTGTTGTCATTTTTCATTTCATCATTTTTCTCTAAGGCGCCAATAAAGGCATCTGTAATAAATCCGGTTTTACTGGTAACGTCAGTCATAACTATGTTTTATACCTACAATAATATAACTGTGCCATTGGACTTTCCGCGCACTACAGATAATACCAATGCGCTCATTCCACCTCACCCGCTCAAGCTTGTCCTGAGCGAAGTCGAAGGAGGGAGGGCCGGGGAGAGGTCTCACCCCACTTGAAAAGAACGTACCTTTATAGAATAAAGAATAGCACACATGCTCAATAGGTACATCATTAGTGTTGTTTGCGTGTGGGCGATCATACTCGTTCTCGTAAAGCTTTTTGGCAGCAGGGAGCGCTTCAGGACCATGGCAATATTCTGCGCCGGTTTTTTGATCGGAATGCTTGCTATGTGGATAGCCGTTCATGTTTATAATACATAACCTAATTTCCGGCGTTACTGATGTTCTTCACCAACTCAATTTTAAAAGGTGTGTACACTCTTCAACATAGCTCAATTCCCCGAAGTAAATTTACATAGCCGCACAGACCATCACAAGTCTCTGCTAACACTACATGTGCCCTTGCTTTCTTCCCGTGAAAAACCTCACTACAGAAAAAAGCTCTTTGAAACCAACTGGAAACACCGCTCATTCCACCTCACCCGCTCCAAGCCTGCCCTGAGCGAAGCCGGAGGGGAGAGGGCTGGGGAGATATCTTATACATCTCAGCAATTACAATTAATAAAATAAACATTTTAATATCCAGATAATATCGACACCAG
>CAIRZD010000137.1 GCA_903882965.1 uncultured Bacteroidota bacterium | reverse complement strand
TCGTTTACATACACAAGGTTCTCATCAAAACTGCCACCACGCACACTGTATTGGTTTGTAAGTTCATCATGCGATCCTACTGCCAGTTTTATAATATCTTCTACTGAGCTATTTACAGTAGGCATTGCAGCTACCTTTGAGACATCAATAAGCACACTGCCTGCCTGAAAACGGGCGGCAGGGTCTTTCAGTACAAAGTCGGGGAGTACATTGGTCTTCCCGGCTAGTGTTATATCTATTGTTCGCACTTCTCCGGATGTCAGCTGCACACTTTTACGAACCATCTGATAGCCCTGAAAATTGTATATAACAGATACATTCCCCGCAGACACATCAAGCAAGTAAAACCCTTTTGCATTGGTGTAGGTGCCTGCTCCGGTAACTTCATCCGCTACAACTGCCGCTTCCAATGGTTTGCCGTTATCATCGCGTACTATGCCACTTATGGCAGCATGCTGTGCAAAAGCGCAGATAGAGGAAAACAGCAATGCGATTAATAATAAAGGCTTTTGAAGCATACTTTAAGTAAACGTAATGATTATAACTTTATTTCGTTATTTCCTTCAAACTTTTTATTGTGTCTTTGGGGTTAGGAGAGGAAAAGACTGTATTGCCGGCCACCAACACATCAGCACCACTTTTAATGATCGTATGGGCATTATCAAGTGTAACACCACCGTCGATCTCAATAAGTGTATGGGCGCCACATTCACTTATCATTTGTTTCAGTTGTCTTATTTTATGAATGGTTTGGTCTATAAATTTCTGACCACCAAATCCGGGGTTTACACTCATCAGGCATACCACGTCAATATCACTGATCACATCGCTGAGCATAGCTATAGGCGTATGTGGATTCACCGCTACTCCGGCTTTCATCCCGAGGGCTTTTATAGCCTGAAGGTTTCGGTGCAGGTGTGGTGAAACTTCTATATGCACACTCAGTATATCAGCACCTGCTTTGGCAAATGCTTCAAAATATTTTTCCGGCTCCACGATCATAAGATGCACATCAAATGGTTTGCGGGCACGTTTTTTCATTGCGGATATGATGGGCATACCAAAGGTAATGTTGGGTACAAAACGACCATCCATTACATCAAGGTGAAACCAGTCAGCGTCACTTTCATTTATCATATCTATTTCTGCTCCCAAATTGAGGAAGTCGGCGGAAAGCATTGACGGCGAAATTATGGGCATGTTGTTTATTTTTAAACGCTAAATCATTATTCCAAAACGAAACCAATTATATAACCTATTTCATCCCTAATCTTTTCAATGCTTCTTTGGGGCTTTTATAAGCAGTATCCAGGCCTCTTGCCTGGCGATAATCAGCTATGGCTTCTTTTGTTTTATTCATCAATTCACTGCACAACCCCCTGTTGTAATAGGCAGTAGGGTTGAGCGGGTCAATTTTGGTAACTATATCGTATTGACGATATGATTTTTCTATAGAGTCTTCCTGCATATAAATGTAGCCCATATTGAAATATGCATCTACATAGTGGCTGTTGCGCAAAATACATTTTCTATATTCTTCGATGGCATTAGCATATTTTTTTTCATTTTGGTAATAGACTCCTTTTGCAAAAAGAGGGAACACATCTGAACTATCTACCCGGTATGCATTATCGAGATATTTCAGGCCAATGGAATCTTTCTTTGCGCTGTACATCAAGCCCAACTGGATAATTGCATCACGATAATCAGGAGACACCTGTACAGAGGTCTGGAAATTTGAAATGGCTCTTGCTGTATCCTTCATGTTTTTATAGATCATTCCTTTCAGGAAATAAGCTTCAGGGTCATACACGTTTACCCGTAACACTATATTGATCTCAGCGAAAGCTTTTTCATAGTTCTGCATGTATAGGAAAAGCTTGGCAATTTTAAGGTGGGCTTTACGATCGTTGGGGTCTTTATTAATTGCTTTTTGTATCCATTCTATGGCGCCGGTAATGTCTTTATGCTCAAACAACATATCCCCTACCGCGCTGATGTATTCAGCCTTGTTAGTATCGAGACTTGCCGCTTTCTTATAATCTCTAAGGGCAAGCGTGTCTAGTTTTAATTTACGCAACATTCCGCCTCGCTCAAAATACAGTGATGCGTCATTTGGTGACTTATTTATTTGTCCAGTAATACCTTTTATACGCGGATTCTCGGAGAATACAGGATCGGTGTCCATATTTTTATCTGTGGTATTGCCTTTATGATTGTTGCAACCAATGAAAAGGAATACTCCAAATATTATCGAAAAATACTTTACCCAGGCAAATTTCATCACGCAAACTTATTAAAAAACAAAAGAAGAACCTCAGATTAATCATGATTTACTGCATTCGGTCCATTTATATTTTTAAAATCGCTTTCTTTTTTTAAGAAAATTAAAATATCGTTGCACCCCTATGTTATATACAGGATAAAAATGTACATAAGACCTGTTAATAGCAGGGAAGCCTAAAGAAAACTCAACTCGTAAATCTGACCGGATAATGCTTTGAATTCCGGGATATACTTCAAGATATTGGATACCCTGCAATGCTTTATTCCCTTGTGTATTGATAGAATATTTTGGCGAGTTATAATAAATATTACCTACCTGCATTTGTAAAGCCTGATAATCTTTTCCAATGAATTCAAGGTAGATATTCCAGTTAGTTTGGTTATAGCTGCTATAGCTTTTTGGGAATAAAAGATACCCAAATGACAGGCTATAATTGTATGCATTGCCATAAGTTATAGTTGCAGGCGTGCCCGGCAGCCCTTGTAACTGATCTGGAACATCGCCTGTATATTTGAAAGGCATAATAATGCCACCGGTAAAAGACACAGCAAAATGATTTTTAAGATAGGTAGTGATCAGCCCTGCACCCACGCCACTGTTATCATCAAGCAGGGTGGGGTCTGCTTCATCATGTGCCACTTTCAGTACTGAATATTCTCCATACAAGGCTGCGCGGAAATGGCTGTTTTCTCCATCAATAGTCAGGAAACGATATTTAACATAAAAATCAACACCATTAAAAAGATATGGATGGGTAACCCCGATTTGCGGCGTATTATGGGTTGGGAACTCAGGTGGCAATTGCTTATTATGATGATTAGATATTGTTGGTGTGGCTTCAATAGTGAGTTTTGGTGTAAGGCTATACATGACCCTTATCGCAAATAAATTTCGTATGCGGTCTACTTCATTATAAGTTTCGCTGAAGTAGCGTACGCCTAATACTCCTTTGGGAATGTTGCTTGCTGATTCGGTCATAGGGTAAAGTTCCTGTGCCCTTACCGGTAAAGAGAGGGATAGAAGTATTACTATATGGCATAGCAAATTGCGCACATTACAAATTTAGCGAGTAGCATTCTATTTATGCAAGATGAAAAGGGGTAAAAAAAAGGAGTTGAATGATCAACTCCCGAATGCATCTTTTATTTTATCAAAAAAACCTCTTTCTTCTCTTTCCGCTTTGGCCTCTGGCCCGGGCTTGAAGTTTGGCGAGTTTTTTAGTTTTTCCATCATATCTTTCTCTTCATGGCTCAGGTGTTGAGGCGACCATACATTTACCTCTACGAGTTCATCGCCTTTTTCATAAGACTGGAATGCAGGGAAACCTTTGCCTTTTAGCCTGAATATTTTTCCGCTTTGTGTACCGGCGGGTATTTTAATTTTGGCTTTTCCGTCTATTGTCGGTACCTCTGTCTGCATACCTAATATAGCTTCCGGAAATGAAATATGTAACTGGTATACCACATCAAGGTCATGGCGGCTCAGGAATTCATGTTTTTCTTCTTCTACCAATAGCAAGAGATCTCCGGCAGGCCCGCCACGTTCGCCTGCATTGCCACGGCCATGCATACTTAGTTGCATACCATCCTGCACGCCGGCGGGTATATCAAGGCTCAGTGTTTCTTCTCCATACACCCGGCCTTCACCTTTACAACTACCGCATTTTGAGGTAATGGTGCTACCTTCCCCATTGCATGTAGGGCAAGTGGTTACTGTTTGCATTTGCCCCAGGAATGTATTGGTAACCCTGCGCACCTGGCCGGAACCACCGCAGGAGCCACATGTTTGTATGGCACCTTTATCTTTGGCCCCGCTGCCTGAGCATTGCTGGCAGGTAATATGTTTTTTAACTTTTATTTTTTTATTGGTACCATTCGCAATTTCGCTAAAGTCCATTTTCAGCTTTATGCGTAGGTTGGCGCCACGTGTGCCTTGCCTGCGTCCGCCACCACCACCGCCGCCAAACATATTGCCAAACATGTCATTGCCGAATACGTCGCCAAAATTCTGGAAGATATCTTCCATACGCATACCACCGGGCCCACCTTGTCCGTAGCCACTATTCCCCCCAACTCCGGCATGCCCGAAACGGTCATATTGCGCACGTTTATCAGGGTTGCTAAGTATATCATAGGCTTCTGCGGCTTCTTTAAATTTCTCTTCTGCTTCTTTATTGCCCGGATTGCGGTCAGGGTGGAATTGCAGCGCTATTTTGCGGTAGGCTTTTTTAATTTCGTCAGCGGCTGAGGTTTTCGACACACCCAGAATTTCGTAATAATCGCGTTTAGCCATTTTATTTTATGGAGTTTATTTATGGGATTATTTTTTTACGGGTATACATCCCAAACCCGATCAATTTTTTTAAAATCAGTTTATTTTCCTACTACGACTTTAGCATGCCTTATAAGCTTGTCATTGAGGTAATAGCCGGGCTCTACCATATCGATTACTTTTCCTATCATTTTTTCAGAAGGTGCTGGTATCTCCGTAATGGCTTCATGCAGATCTGCATTAAATTCCTGGTTTACAGCATCCATTGCCCGCAAACCCTTTTGCTGCATTATGCTTCTAAATTTATTAAAAATTAATGTAATGCCTTCTTTCAGCAAATTAACATCGGTAGTAGTCTCTAATTGTTTTGCAGCCCTATCCACATCATCAAGAACCACGAGTAATGATTGGATAATATCTTTACCCCCATTTAGCCTTAGTTCTTCTTTTTCCTTTGCATTACGCCTTTTGAAATTTTCAAATTCAGCCATAAGTCTCAGGTACTTTTCTTTATGCTCCTGTATTTCTGCTTGTAATTTTTCAATTTCTTCATCATTACCTTCATTTAGCTCTCCGCCACTCCTGCTATCATCGGCATTTAAGACGTTTGCCAAAGCTTCATCCATATCTTCGTTTTGTGCCATGTTGTCGGCATTTTCATT
>CAIRZD010000136.1 GCA_903882965.1 uncultured Bacteroidota bacterium | reverse complement strand
ATCTCTAGTTTCTTTTGTTCTATTAGAAGCTTGAGAAGCAAGCAACCTGATAACTTGACACCGGGAGATGTTCGAATACCCTTGTCGCATTTTTTAGAAGAAAAAACAATCTTTTTTCCTGCTTTACCAGCAGATTCTGTGCAAAGGACATTTTCATATTCCAATTCGAATATAAGAATGTCACCTACCTGCTCACCGATATCGTTAATCTCGACTAATACGAATGCATTATTATAATGTATGGCTAGTCTGTGTATAATATCAGCATAGTCTCTTGGGGATATTTTGTTGTTTCTGTATGTACATACTTGTCTATATGGCATCTGTGTAACATCAAATACAGAGAAGGCAGAGTAATCTAATCCTTTACCTCGGGATACGTCTGCTACTATGACGTATTTGTGTTCTGGCTTAATAAGAGCCTTGTTTTCTTTTTCATTCCAGACTTCTGTTACCTTGATAGGCTGCTCATAAAGTCTCATATATTCATCTAATGCAATAGGTTCTTTAACCTTTTCCTTAAGGTCTTTAAGAGCCCAACCTGCAATGAGAGTACCAGAGCTACCAATGAAGTCACAATTATGTGAAATTATTCCATTTGTTATATATTGATGATCATCTATTCCAACAACATCATAATATTCATATTCTTTTTCTATTCCATAAGTAGTTGATTCTTCAACATCTTTAGCATAAATAAAATTATCTTCTATTAATACCCTATGATTCGGAGAACAGGTTAAAGTATTATTATCAATATTTAATAAGGTTCTACCATATTTGTTAAGTTTTTGAATACCCTTAAAAGGTTTAAATCCATTAGGTGTTAATATTTCATATTCATAATTTTCTTTATACTCATACATCTCTTTTCTAACTTTTTCTTTTGTTATTAAGTTATATATATTAAAAAATGAATTTATAGGAATTGTAGTTATTTCACCTGTAGTTTTGTTTCTAATGGTAATCATGGTATTACCATCAACACAATCATATTCTTGAGCAAACTGCCGAAGATTATGGTTCATTGCATTAAGAGTATTTTCTTTCCATTTCTCGTCTCGACCGGGAACAAGCCACCATGGAATAAAGAACGACTTGAATTCGTTAGTATTCTTTCTCAAAGAAGAATTTTCATAGAATTCATAGAAATGATTTAGACCATTAGGAGTAGAAGCCATAATAAGCTTGGTCTGTTTACCGGCTGCAACAGTAGGCTGAACAGCCTGATAAAATTCGGTCCAGTTATCAATGTGTGCTGCTTCATCTATAACAAGAACATGAACAGTCCAACCACGAAGAGAATTAGCAGAAGTAGCAGCACAGAATATTCTAGATTCATTTTCTAATACGAAAGAACCCTTATTAAATTCGGTAACAGAATGTTGAAGCCAATAAGGTAGATGTTGATAGGATAACTGAATCTTGGTCAACACTTCATTAGCCATGGATTCTTTGTTGGCTACAATGGCTACTGTCTTGTAAGCATTAAAGATAATATACCAGCACAGGAAGGCTCTCATTGCCTCGGTATTATGTGTGGGTATAAGAGTCTTACCACATAAAAATAAATGTGATTGATTTTCTACTTGTATACATTTTACTGGTATAGAATCAATTT
The DNA here is from genome assembly GCA_903882965.1 of uncultured Bacteroidota bacterium. Taxonomy (GTDB): domain Bacteria; phylum Bacteroidota; class Bacteroidia; order Chitinophagales; family Chitinophagaceae; genus Nemorincola. The sequence goes on along the minus strand of CAIRZD010000136.1, from coordinate 606 downwards.
TTTCTATTGATTTAATATAGAAATAATAATTCTTTTGATGATCTGATACAAATCTTTCTTTTATAGTGTTAAGTTTTCTCTTTAATCTAAAGAAGTTATATTTTCTATTACAAAAACTTACTGTATAGTATGTTTCTCCTTTGATTATTTTACTTCTTATAGTAGATTTAACACCTAATGTAGATAAAATAAATCTAAATTGTTCTACAAGAGAAAACTTTTTTTGTGAAAATTCACATGATCCTCTATTAGATACAGTACCGTCAGTATCCATTAATCCTTGTATAAGAGCTACTCTATTTTCAATAGAGTTAAAAATATAAGACTCTGGAATGTGTTTATTATTTAGCACTTCCAAATTCCTTAACTTAGAAATTAAATTTCTAATTTTTACAGTCTTAACTTTAGGACTTCTGTTATCTTCTGTTATCTTTTCCACATCAATATAATTTTGATATTCTAATAAGTCATCTTCATGACATGTTAGATAACCTAGTTGGCTTGTGCCGTCACCGAGCCATAAACCAAATACATATGGGTCTATTAATAATTCAGACTTTTCATATTGAATTGGATCAGGAATCTTAATACGAACAGATTGATTTT
>CAIRZD010000135.1 GCA_903882965.1 uncultured Bacteroidota bacterium | reverse complement strand
TAAAGAAAAATATAAAAGAGTAATTGAAAAGTTTAACAAAGAAAATGCAGACGTAAAAAGACAACAGAATATAAAGATTGTTGCATATTGTATTTTGATACTGCTCCTACTGTTATTAGTATCTAATATAAATTCCAATATAAAAGTATAACAGAAAATAATGGAGGTAAAGGAAAGGCAAATCATATCCCCCACCTAACAATGCCCAAACTGGCGAAAAGGTCGTTCGGCGTAGACTCAGTCTATTGTTGTCCGGGGAAAATATCAGAAGAACATAAAAGAGGAGGCCTAAGCCTCCTACAATGAGTTAAGTTTGTTAAGCACTATCAAAACAAACTACTCATGGGTAAAAATACATTTTTTACCGAACAGCCGGTATTCAATCAACCGCTACAGCTATTACCAAAGCATATTATTAACGATGTAGCCAAATATCATCAGTCAGACAGATATTACAAACGATTTAGGACTTATGAGCATTTGGTGACTATGCTGTACCTCATTGGCGCAAGTGTTTTTCACTTGTGCCTAAATTATTGGCAAGTCTTTCGACTTACAGATATTCCCACACACTCTTCAATAATCCTTCAATAATCAACACCACATCATCACTACTTTACCGCGCCAGTAATGCCATCTTCAGCATGCTCTGAGCATTCCGAAGTTGAGAGGCCGCGTAGCAAAAAAAAGGTGCATGCACCTTTTTATCTATCTCCCACGTGCATTCTAATTTTACATATCGCCCGTAACAACAACTGCAAAGACATTAACAAAGCACATAGAGGAGATCACAAAAAACGGCCGATTTATTTTATGACACAACAATATCAAACCCATTATTCAAAATTCACGCACCTCCACTTATTGGCGTATTTATCTCTTTGCACACATTGCAAAAACTTTATTTGCAGTACACGCACACATTTCAAAACAAGCCACACCAATCCTGTGACAAATCCGGGATATTTTCGGGATATTTCGTTCCACAAACCACTAATAACCAATACCCTACCAGAAAATAAAATACTGCGCAAAAAGTGTGACATTTTACTTTCCAAAACATTAAATGTTCTGGTACGTTTTTTGTACGTAACTTTATGTAATAGAGTGGGATAAAAGCGGCCAAAAGCTTGATCCCCGCGGGAGAGCGGAGAAAGAAGAAGATCATCCAAAATACTGTTGTTATCCTACGATTCATAGCACTAAAAATTTGCTTTATGAAACGGATAATAACCAGTTTGCGCGACAAGATCGCGGTGCTCCTGTTACTACTGCTTACAGGAGGCCACACATTTGCCCAGAATGACAATGACAGTATAGTATCGGAATCATCGATCCAGTCCGGCCATTCAAAATTCTCGGCGAACCTGTATGATGGCACCATCCCCCATATAGCCCTGGGAGTAGTATTTCTGCTGATACTCTATGTAAGCTACCGGTACTGGCATGACAACAGAACAAATGATGATGTAAAACATACACCACACCATCAGTAAAATGAGTGTAGTTTTATAAATGATCAGCTCTTGAAGATACTCGGGAAGTATCTTGTTAGGTATCTATGTATTTATTTTTGTTTTACAAAAATTGTTTATATTTTTATATTACAAAAAAATACAACCCTATGAACAAAGCTATCCTCTCTTTTTTTGCCTTATTGATTACTTCATGGGCAGCAAATGCACAGGTACAAGACGGATTATACAATATCAGCACAACGTACATATCGTTCACAAGCGATTCTATCCCAAACTATATTCCTGATACTGCGGCAATACCTTTATGGCAAATAGGGCATAGCCATAAAGCCTTTTTCGGCTCAGACTCTTCGGAAACAACAATAATGACAGACACGATTCACCCTTACCGTATCAATGCCAATAATTGGTTTGTAATAAAAGTGCCCTTTGTCTTTAATGCGATAATAGATTTTGCCCATAAATTCCAGACCGATAGCGGTCATGCAGGGGGTATAGTAGAGTTTTCATTAGATACCGGCGTCACATGGCAAAATGTAAAGGGCGACTGTAATGTTGATGGCAGCTTTGGAACTTCCGGAGGGATTCTCACCACAAATTTCTATAACACAAATGACACATTAATTTCAGGGGTGCCCGCCTTTAACGGAAACAGCGACAGCATACAATATTCAAGATTCCAATTTTATTTTGGCCCGGCAGTAAGTCCTCATAAAAGAATAACAAGTGGTACAGGATGCTCTTTTCCTATTGACACATTTTACATTCGCTTCAGATTCGTTAGTGATTCATTGATTGATAGCCTCGCGGGATGGGAAATTGATTCAATAAAAGTTGAAGAGGATTATTATTCAGGACTAGTTAAAAATATAAATAAACTACAGCCCTTATCCATCTATCCTAATCCTTCTTATGATGGCATATTTACCTTCCCGGTATTAGAAAATGAACAAGACTATACAACAGAGGTATATAATGCTATGGGAAAGCGGGTGTTGTGTATGCCATACAAACAATCTTTAGACCTGGCACATTATGCGAAAGGGCTTTATTTTTATAAAGTCGGTGATGGAACGAATTATTATAGCGGGCAATTGGAAATAGAGTAGTTACTTTTTCCCATTTGCTTCGCGCATATTAATTTCCTTTGCTTTGGCAAGAAACTCTGATGCGAATATGAATTTATTGAGGCGCTCATTTTTACTGAAAATGATATCTTTATTAGATCCTTCCCATTCTTTATTGCCATTATACAGGTATACAATATTATCGCCGCTTTCCATAACGGTATTCATGTCGTGAGTATTAATTACTGTGGTAATGTTATACTCTGTAGTTATTTCTTTCACAAGCTTATCTATAACCAGCGATGTTTGCGGGTCGAGGCCGGAATTGGGTTCATCACAAAAAAGATACTTAGGGTTTTGCACAATGGCACGGGCAAGGGCAACGCGTTTTTTCATCCCACCACTAAGCTCTGCCGGGTATTTTTTATTTGTATCCTTGAGGTTTACCCGATCCAGCACTTCATCTACACGTTTTAGTTTATCCTGCAAACTCATTTTGGTAAACATATCAAGCGGGAACATGACATTGGCCTCAACCGTTTTACTGTCGAACAGGGCGCCACCCTGAAACAGCATACCTATTTGCATACGGAGTTGCTTGAGTTCCTTTTCTCCCATCTTTGTGAGGTCACGGCCCTCGTATAATATCTCGCCGGAGTCGACAGACATGAGGCCAATTATTGTTTTCATTAATACCGTCTTACCACTACCACTTGTACCAATGATCAGGTTGGTCTTGCCGGGCTCCATAATCGCGGAAACATCCTGCAACACCACCTTTCCATTAAAGCTTTTTCTTACATTTTTTATTTCGATCATTTCGGTAGTCGTAAGTTGTTATTATGAATTAAACCTGGAACACACCCATTTTAAATTCTTTATTTACCTGTGAATGGTTTGCTGCATTTATGCCTTCAGATATTACCGACCGTGTTTCGGTAGGATCTATGATCTCATCGACCCATAGCCGGGCGGCAGCATAATAAGCTGAGGTCTGGCTGTCATAACGGTCTATTATTTCTTTGAGCATTTCTTTTTCCTTCTCCGGATCTATCACTTCACCTTTAGCTTTCAATGATGCCACTTGTATCTGCAATAATGTTTTGGCAGCCTGCTCACCGCCCATTACTGCAATCTTAGCATTGGGCCATGCATAAATAAAACGGGGATCATACGCCTTGCCACACATAGCATAATTGCCGGCACCGTAAGAGTTGCCAATGATAATAGTGATCTTTGGCACAACGGAATTAGCCACCGCATTAACGAGTTTTGCCCCATCCTTTATGATACCCGATTGCTCACTACGGCTGCCCACCATAAAGCCGGTAACGTCCTGCAAGAATATCAATGGTATTTTTTTCTGGTTACAATTCATAATAAAACGTGCGGCCTTATCTGCGCTGTCGTTGTATATCACGCCACCCATCTGCATCTCGCCCTTGCCACTTTTTACGATCTTACGCTGATTGGCTACAATACCTACAGCCCAGCCATCTACACGTGCATAACCGCATACAATGGTTTTGCCATAATCTTCTTTAAACTGATCGAACTCAGACCCATCAACAATACACTTTATCACATCTACCACATCATACTGCTTATTATTGAGCGGAGAGATGAGTCCGTATATTTCGCCGGCATCCTTTAATGGCATTACCGGTTTGATACGGTCATAACCCATGCGTGGCTGCTCGCCTATCTTATCCATTATGCGGCGCACCTGGTCCAGGCACTCCTGCTCTGTATCAAATTTATAATCAGCAATGCCACTTACTTCTGTATGCATTTTGGCACCTCCAAGCGTTTGTGCATCTACGTCTTCGCCCACAGCAGCCTTAACGAGGTATGGCCCGGCAAGGAAGATAGAACCATTACCTTCCACCATCAAAGTTTCATCACTCATGATAGGCAGGTAAGCACCACCAGCCACACAGCTGCCCAATACCGCTGCAATCTGCGTTATGCCCATTGCACTCATCTGCGCATTGTTTCGGAAAATGCGGCCGAAGTGTTCTTTATCAGGAAATATCTCATCCTGCATAGGAAGAAAGACACCTGCGCTATCTACCAAATAAATGACCGGCAAGTGGTTTTCCATAGCTATCTCCTGCATACGCAGGTTTTTCTTACCGGTAATCGGAAACCATGCACCTGCTTTTACGGTGTTATCGTTTGCCACGATCATGCACTGGCGGCCGTGTATATATCCGAGGCCAGCAACAGTGCCGCCTGCCGGGCATCCGCCATGCTCTTTATACATATCGTAACCGGCAAAAGCGCCCAATTCAGTAAACACACTGCCCTTATCTACCAGGTATTGTATACGCTCACGTGGCGTCATTTTTCCTTTTTCGCGATTTTTTTCAATAGTCTTTTTACCACCTCCCAAGCTTATCACCGCCAGGCGCTGCTTCATCTGGCTAACCGCCAACCGCATCGCATCGTCATTCTTATTGAATTCCAGGTTCATTCAGTTCTTAATTTTGAGTGCAAAAATAGTCGTATAAATCGAGAGGAGGTAAATTATATGCAATTAACCCATTGAAAATGCAATTATATTAATATGATGCCGCTTGCAGACCATTATATTTCTTCATTCCGTAACATATATTTGCACCATGAAATTCCTGATAGTAGGACTAGGAAATATAGGCATAGAATATGATGCTACCCGCCACAACATTGGTTTTGAGGTGGCAGATACTTTTGTGATAAAGAATGGCGGCAACTTTGCTTTAGACCGGCACGCTTTTATGGCTGAGGTAAAATGGAAGGGCAAGACCTTTATTGTAATAAAGCCCACTACCTATATGAACCTGAGCGGCAAAGCAGTGAAATACTGGCTGGATAAGGAAAAAATACCCATAGAAAATATGCTGGTACTCGTAGATGACCTGGCACTGCCGCTGGGCACACTACGCCTACGTGCATCAGGCAGTGACGCAGGGCACAACGGGCTTAAAAACATACAACTGATGCTAATGACGGATAAATACCCCCGGCTACGTTTTGGCATTGGAAATGATTTTCCAAAAGGAAGACAGGTGGATTTTGTGCTGGGTAAATGGAAACCCTCTGAACTGCCTATGCTAAAAGAAATGCTGCCCAAAAGCGTGGATGCCATAGAGTGTTTTGCTACGCAAGGGCTGGGGAAAGCGATGACAGAGTTTAATAAATAAAAAAGCAGGGAGCTAATATCAGCTTCCTGCTTTTTATTATTTACTTCCTGAATTAATCGGGTTGATGAAAAGAATATCTATAATCAGTGGGCGGCACATAAGTTTCTTTAATGGTCCTTGCACTGAGCCAGCGGTAAAGGTTAAGAATAGAACCTGCTTTATCATTTGTACCTGATGCGCGGGCGCCGCCAAATGGTTGCTGGCCTACTACTGCGCCAGTTGGCTTATCATTGATGTAGAAATTGCCTGCACTGTTTACCAAAGCCTTTGTCATATACTCAATAGCATGGCGGTCTTGCGCGAAAATGGCACCTGTGAGCGCGTATGGCGATGTACCATCCAGCACATCAAGTGTTTGTATCCACTGGTCTGTTTCGTAAACATAGATAGTAAGCACCGGGCCAAATATTTCTTCGCACATGGTTACATAAGAAGGGTCTGTAGTCTCTATGATCGTAGGTTCTACATACCAACCTTTTGATCTGTCGCACTTGCCACCGCAAATTATTTTTGCTGCTCCATTGCTGTTCTTTACATTATCTATATACTTTGAAATGCTCTCGAAAGATTTTTCGTCAATAACTGCATTTATGAAATTGGTGAAATCATCTACTACACCCATTTTCATGGTCTTAACTTCAGCTACGAGTTTTGTTTTTATTTCCTCAGCAATATTTGCTGGCAGATAAGCTCTTGATGCCGCAGAGCATTTCTGGCCCTGGTATTCAAATGAGCCGCGTGCAAGGCCTGCAACAACCGCATCAACATGAGCAGAAGGATGAACGAATACAAAATCCTTACCGCCGGTCTCACCTACTATGCGGGGATAAGATCTGTATCTTGCTATGTTATTGCCTATGCTTTTCCACATGCTTTGGAATACACCTGTAGACCCTGTAAAATGCACGCCCGCAAAATATGGGTGCGCATAACAAATCTCCCCTACCAACTGGCCGGGAGGATAAATAAGATTGATGACACCGTCCGGCAACCCTGCTTCCAGAAGTATCTCCATAAATACACTGGCAGAATATACCTGTGTATTAGCGGGTTTCCATACCACTACGTTACCACACATAGCAGGTGCTGTAGGCAGGTTGCCGCCGATAGCTGAAAAATTGAATGGAGTTACTGCCAGCACAAAACCTTCGAGCGGACGGTATTCCATACGGTTATCCATACCCTGTGGCGACAATGGCTGCTGCTTGTATATCTGGCTGAGGAAATGCACGTTAAAACGCAGAAAGTCTATCAACTCGCATGCGCTGTCTATCTCTGCCTGGTACGCGTTTTTGCTTTGGCCCAGCATAGTAGCCGCATTCATTTTGAAACGATACTTAGTGGCAAGTAATTCTGCCGCTTTCATAAATATAGATGCGCGATGTTCCCAGCTTGTGGCTGCCCAGCTTTCGCGGGCTGTGAGTGCTGCATCTATTGCATCATTTATGTGTTGTTCGTTGGATGCATGAAAATGACCGAGTAAATGGCCGGTTTCGTGAGGTGGCCGGATCTCTTTTTTATTATCACTATGCACTTTTTTACCACCGATATACATAGGTATATCACGTTGATGGCCTTTCATTTCTGCAAGTGCTTTAGACAAAGCTTTACGCTCAGCGCTGCCGGGTGCGTAGCCTAATACTGTCTCATTCTTTGGTTCAGCGAAATCGAAATATGCGTTATTCATTTATTTTGGAATTAGGATTGCAAAGGTAGTTCTTTGAGGTTATTGAGCGAAAAACAGGCACTTATAGCAGAATAGTATGTATTTATAACTGAACAACCCCATGTTTTATAGCAAATAATACCAGCCCTGTTTTAGACTTAATGTTGAATTTTTCGGTCAATCCAAGCTTATAACCGTCTATGGTCCGATTACTGACATTCATAATAGTTGCTATTTGACCATAAGTGTACTCCTGCGGATCACAGATAAGTTGTAAAAAATGAATTTCACGTTCTAATAAAAGATCTGTCGTTTTCTTTATTTGTTCTGTTTTTTCAGCATCTGCGATCAATGCATGCTGTAGCAAGTCATTATGATAATATCCGGTATGTATTATACTATCAATGGCTTTTTTGAGTACAGAGGCATCGCAGCTTTTGGGTATATACCCCCTTACTCCTGCCCGGTATAATGCTATGATTGTTTTATCGTCTGTATCTAACGTCAATATCAGCACTTTGAGGTCGGGCTTATTTTTACGCAGCCAGGTCATGGTCTGTTCACCATTCATTTCAGGCATATTCAGGTCGAGAATGATAAGGTCTGCCTGTGGCAAAGGAGAAGTGTCTATAAACTGTTTCCCATTATCATACTCCGCAATGACCTTATAATTCCCTAATACCTCAATGAGTGATTTAAGTCCATTCCTGACGATAGTGTGGTCATCAATAAGAATTATGGAAGTTTCTTCCTGCATTTTATACTATATGATTTGTTCAAATGTAAATGTGGTGCCTTTACCCGTAGCCGTTTCAATATGACATGCCAATTTAGCCAAATCAGCACGTTTCAATATATTTTTCAGTCCAGCGCCTTTTGCCGTGCTCATTATTTCATCAAACTCAAAGCCTTTTCCATCATCTTTTACGATCATCTTAAAATTGCTTTTTCCGTACAGGCTAATATAAATATTTTTTGCTGCCGCGTGTTTCAACAGATTATTAAGTATTTCCTGAAAGACCCTGAAAACCATAACCTTCTGGTCTTTATTGAGTTGGGGCTCGTGCTCATCATTATCCCAATGTACTTCATATTTATTTAATTGCTGCAAACGTTCCACTTCTTTGCCAATCGTATAGACCAGCCCATTCTTTTCAATAAGATCACTGTTCAGGCTCCTGCCCAGCATTCGTACCTCGTCAATAGTCTGCACCATCATATCATTAATAGGTTGGAGCGGACCGGCAATAACCGGATTTACTTGCTTTTGCTGCTCCAGTTGCATATTCATAAAGGTGAGCCGCTGTCCTATATTATCATGAAGTTCTCTTGCAACGGCAGTCATTACCTGCTCCTGCACTAACCTGATATCCTTTTCATAATCGAGCAACATCTGCGCAATTTTCACCTCTTGCTGCACATGACGACGGTTAGATACAAATATGGTAATGACCACTACGGCTACCAATAATAATATCAGTAAGGTAGTGACAATTATGGTGATACCTATATCATTAGAAAACATAAGCTATGCGCTCTTTAATACAACCTGTTTCCTGCGCCCCAACAAGATAAAACTTATTGCAACAAGTGGATAGCGAATGATGTCTAATACTGTATTAATATTGGTAAGTTGAGTGGCAAGACGTAGCATGTGCTCAACAAGATAATTATGTAGCCCCATAAATGGAATATCACAACCAAAATAAAGTATCGTTGATAAGGACAACCAAAATACGGGTTGTTTAATAATACTTCCGCCATTAAATAGACTATTATTAAATAACACAGAAATATACATCAAGGTAACTAAGCAGCATCCACAAACCATGGAAATGGTTGCAAATGAATAAATTGAATTATTGACAACGACACATGCCCATACTAT
>CAIRZD010000134.1 GCA_903882965.1 uncultured Bacteroidota bacterium | reverse complement strand
CTATTCTTTTTATAATTGTCAATTCATGATTATGTGAGTTTGGGCATAGAATTTACTGTCGATTTAGTGCGGATATCTTATATTATTTGTGTATAATTTGACTATTATAGTAAACATTAAGATGTGTAGCTTGTGGGTGTAATCAGCGATTGTGTTTTATCTGCGTTATATAATTCCAAATATTTTCAAAGAGCGTTTCTAAAATGATCTCAATGCCTTATCAGCAGAACAATGAATAGATAAAATTAGCCAGGGGGGATGGAGATTGTTTGAAAGTGTATATACCTTTCAAAGTTGTAGTTTGCTTGCTTATTGCAGCGTAGTAATACTGTTTGTTAATACATAGAGAGCAGGGGATAATATTAATTACAAAATAAAGATCAGTAGTGGGGGAAGCCTGATCTAAATTGGTGGTTTTAATATTGTTTAAATCAACTGGTAAATATAAAACGGCCCCGAGAATAAACCGAAAGCAAAGGTGTGATAGTTGAAATATGGATTTGTAGGCAATGCAGACCCCAGGAGATACTGAATATTTTATCTAATCCTATTTCTTTTCTACTAAGTATACAAGCACTGGAAAGTGGTCGCTGTAGCCGTTATCCCAAACATGTGTAGCTGTATAGGAGCGATGGGGGAGACCTTTATTATATCCGAGATGGTAGACAAGAAAGTCTTTATTGAAGATATCGGCATTATAGTATTTCCATTTTTGATTGTTGTTTTTGAGGAATGCGCCGGATACCATGATCTGGTCTATAATTTCCCATTCGTGCTGATAGTTGTAACTACCTAAGCCTTTTTTCTCCATGTTGATAAATGGATTGTAAATTCCATTCAACTCTACATCCTTTTTTTCTTTTTGTGCATTTAGAATATCAACCACTCCTTCGCTTGTAGTATTATCATTGAGGTCGCCCATGAATAATATTTTTGAGTCTGGATTAATATTGAGTATGGAATCAACTACTTTTTTGGCAATGGAAGCAACAAGTTTCCGGCCAGGCGCATTGGCCGCTTCACCTCCTGATTTTGAAGGCCAATGGTTTACGAAAATATGTACGGTATCGCCGGCCAGCACTCCGTATACATGTAGTATATCCCTTGTTGGGCGCTTGCCAGGCAGGTTTTCTGTAGCTACATGTATAGGGTTTGACTTTATTATTTTCAGGTATTTTGGATTATAGAGCAATGCTGTGCTTATACCTCGCTCGTCTGGTGTGTAATACCACTCATATTTGTAATGGCGGGCAGATAATTCGGGCTGGGCGACAAGGTCATTTAACACGTTATTATTCTCAACCTCTGCGAGGCCTACCATGGCTGCGCCATCCGGCGTTACGTCTTTCCCTAATGCCTCAATAACAGTGGCAATGTTATGCTGTTTTTGAATATAATCTTTACCCGTAGGTGTTGTTTCCTGATCTTTTTTATTTGGGTCGTGAATGGTGTCAAAGAAATTCTCACAATTATAAAAACCGATGGCGATCACTTTATATTCTTTCTGAGCATGGGCATTAATAAATAGTAAAAGGAATAATCCAGCTAGTAATACCTTATTCAGCATAATAAAATTTTCGCAAAGAAATCGAAATAGGTTTACAAAAAAGGTTGGTTACAATTAAGTAACCTAAAGTTTATTTTCACTTAACCATAACATAACCCACGAAAATAGATGTTGACCAAAGGCATCGATAGTTTTGCAAACTTAATTACTACCACAAAATTACACCAATTATCATGAGTTGTAAGGTCATTGCGCTTATCGTTTTGCTTTTAAGTATCACAACCTTTGGCAATGCCCAAAGCAGTAAAAATACCAGTATAATAAAAGGCAAACTTATCAATGCTACTAATAAAACACCATTTAACGGTGTGAAAATTGCCATACCCTCACTTAATGTTTTTACAAGTTCGGATGGTGATGGAAATTTTGTTATCAGCGAAGTTCCTTATGGCTCACAGATTGTGGTTATCAGCAATTATAATATTAAGACTGAAACCATGAATGTTGTTGTAAACAAGGAGTTGGTGGATCTGGGAGATATTATCATTACCCCTAATGGAGTTGATATGTCTCCTGCTGAGAACAGTGAAATACCAACAATAACAATAGACGAGAACAGCAATACGAGTAGTGAAGATGATGGTGTTTCTGCCCAGAATGCGGGTGGTAGTGTAATGGGTAGCAGGGACCCTTTTTTAAATACTATTTTCGGCCTTGTAGCTATATATAACATTCACTACAGAGGTTTGCAATCAGGTGGACATGATGTGGAGGTAAACGGGATACCATTGAATAATCTTGAAACAGACGCGGTGAATTTTAACCAGTTTGGTAAATTGTATGATATCTTTCGCCTAAGGGATCAGGTTTATGGACTTGGGCCATCCAGTTATTCATTTGGCGGGAAAACAGGTACAGAGTATCATGATGCGAGTGCTGCTAATCAATATGCCGAAACAAAGATAGGTTATGTAGAAACTGACCGTAATTATAATAAAGGCTTGACACTTACTCATAGCAGTGGTCTTAATAAAAATGGGTGGGCATATGAAGTGTCTTTTGCAAAACGATGGGCTGAACAGGGATATTTTCCCGGTACATCATACAATGATTATGCTTATTCTGCCGGGGTGAGTAAGAAGTTGGGGAAAGGTATGCTAAACCTTACTACAGTAGGGTCGCCAATAGATCATGGCAAAACATCAACAGCAACAAAGGAAGCTTTTCAACTGGATGGCTCAAATTATTATAACCAAAACTGGGGATATGATAACGGTAAGATACGTAATGCGAGAGTGGAAAAAGAGTACAGACCACTAACCATTTTGAATTATGAGTATAAGCCTAATGATAAAACAAGATGGAATACAGCGGTAGGATATGAATTTGGTAAGGACAAGAATTCTTTCATAGATTATTATAATGCATCGAGCCCTTATGGCAGTTATTATAAAAACATGCCGAGTTATTATTTAACGTTGAACCCTCCTGATTCAGTTGATGCCGCAATTGTTAGAAAACAAATATTGGCGAATCCTGAAGCTGCTCTGCAAATTAACTGGAACAGGCTATACCAGGACAACTTCCTGAATACACAAACCATGTACAATGTGAATGGTGTATCTGGCAATAATTATACCGGTAAACAATCAGAATACGTATTGAGTAATGCTGTAGCGAATCTGAAGAAATTTACGTTTAATACCAATATTGAACATGCACTTACAGAAAATATTAATCTAACAGGTGGCCTTACCGTAACTTCCCAGAGTACAGAAAATTATAACCAGCTTGCAGATTTACTTGGCGGGGATTATTACATTAATTATAATCAGTTTGCGAGCCAGCAGTATGTGAGTACTGCAAATTATAACCAAAATAACCTTAACCAGCCAAACGCTGTTATTAAAGTTGGGGATAAGTATGGCGGTGACTACGCGATAAAGGTAAATAATGCATTTTTATGGGGACAAGCAGTTTATACCTACGATAAGTTTAGCTTCTTTATGGCAGTTAATGCCGGGGACTATTCATTTCATCGTGACGGGTATTTTAGGAATGGATTATTCGCGAATAATTCATTTGGGAATAGCCCGACCCAAAATTTTCTTACATATGCAGTTAAGGGCGGCCTGAGTTATAAAGTAGACCTGCGAAACATATTTTTCGTGAACGCTGAATTTACGGCTACCCCACCTACTCCCCAGAATACTTATATATCTGCCGGTACACGTGATTTCACAGTAAATAACCCAAGCGTACAATACAACAAGACACTGGAAGCAGGTTATTCTATGAATGCGAATAAGTTATCTGTAAGGGTGCTTGGGTATGTATCGGAGGTTACAAATGCAACAGAGATAAAACGTTTTTTTGATGACGATCCGGCATACTATACTTTTGTAAACTATGTAATGACAGGTGAAGATACAAGAGCTATTGGAACGGAACTATCCTTGATTTATAAATTGTCAAACAAAATCAATATTTTAGGAACTGCATCGGTTGGCCAGTCATTTTATGCTAACAACCCTAACATAAATGTATATCTTGATAATAATCCATCGACAACGTCTACAACAAGTACTACCTACATAAAAAATTACTACCTGGCTGCGGGCCCGCAGTCATCTTATGTTGTAGGCGTTAACTATCACCCTAAGAGCTGGAATTTTAATGTGAATTTCAACTATTTTGACAGGAACTATGTGGAGATCAACCCAAACAGGCGTACGACTGCGGCTGCCGGCTTATATATGCAAGGTACTCCACAATGGGAATCAATAATGAACCAAGAGGAATTGCCAAGTGTGTTTACAATGGACCTTCGTGCGGGTAAGAATTTACAGTTATCGAAAATGTCTAAAAGGATAAATAAATTTTCAAGGAAAACGGTATTGAACATCAGTGCGAATGTTGCGAACCTGCTAAATAATACAGACATCATTAATAGTGGTTACGAGCAATTGCGTTATGACTTTACAAATTATAACCCGGCGAAATTTGCCAATAAATACAGTTATGGTATGGGCATTAATTTTTCTATTAATGCCAGCTTACGCTTTTAATAAACATTTTATAAAATATAAAACCAACAAGAATGAAATATTTACGTTTTGCATTTGCATTTTCCTTGATCAGTTTTTCATTTAGCTCGTGCCTTAGGCAGGCATTTGATACCCCCCCGGATGTTTCTCATTTAGATCCAAACATCCCTTGCAATGTGACATTAAAACAATTGTCAAATATTGCATTTAGTATGCCTGCAACTGGTGCTGGTTCATACAGGAAGCTTGGTGACAGCACTATTTATGGTATAGTTACTGCCGATGACCGGTCCGGCAATTTTTACAAACAAATTGTGATACAGGACACAACAGGTGGGATCACTGTATCAATTGCTCAGACGAATATTTATAACGATTATCCAATAGGCCGGAAAATTTATATACACCTTAAGGGGCTAGTTATTGCGAACTATAAAGGGCTGCCGGAAATAGGACAATCAGGAAGCATAAACGGAGGAACAACCGCTATAGCCGGTATTCCTTCAACATTAGAGGCCACATATATAACAGGGGCATCTTTCCCGAACACAGTAACTCCGCAGCAGGTAAGGCTTGGTGACCTGGTTGCAAATCCGAATAAATATTTAAACAAACTGGTAACTATACAAAATATGGAGTTTGATTCATCAGATGTTGGGATCACATACGCCCCGTCGGTATATAGTGGTACAATTGCAGCGTCGCTTACTGTATACGATTGTAATGACACTAATTACACCGGTGCTTCTATGATAATGTATAACAGTGCATATGCAACTTTCCAAACAGCTATTACCCCTAGTGGGAAGGGTACTATGACTGGTATATTTTCGATGTATAATACCGCTCAGTTCCTGATTCGTGATACCACAGACATTGTTCTAAACCAACCAAGAGGTTGTAAGTAATTTGCTTTTTTTGCAAATAATGCGGTAATATTTAGTTAATGTATTGGTCATAATAAAGAAACATTAGAAAGTCAATTTTGTAAAAACAAATGAAAAACATGAAAAAAATAGCTTTACTCTTATCTCTTGCAGTAACCGGATTTACTGCAAATGCGCAATTTACCCTAACCGGCAGTTCATACACGCAAAATTTTGACGGTATTGGTTCTGGTCTTCCTACCGGATGGAATGTTTATAGTGCATCATCAAGCACCAGTATAGGTTCACTTTCATCTCTTAATACAGCATCGTGTTATCCATCATACCTGCATTCAGATAGTATCTGTATTGCTGAGGTTGTTGTTGGTGGTTTCAAAAATTTCCCTTCGGCAGATGTTTCCAGCCCAGGGGATGATTATTGTAACGCCACACCGCCAGTTTATACAAACAGGGCAGTAGGCGTTCGCCAAGTATCTCCTACAAATGCTTCCCATCCTAATCTTGATTCTGGTGCTGCATTCGTTTTTGAAGTAGCTAATACTACAGGGTTAACTGCTTTCACTTTAAAGTTTCAATTGCAATCTTTTGATACTTCGAGCCCACGTATTACTGAATGGATGGTAGATTATGGATTTGGAACTGCTGGTGGTGGCATACCTACATTGTTTACCCCTGCTACTACAACTACAGGTACTTGGACGACAGGTGGTCATACTTTTTCAAATAACTCGTGCACAGTAAACTTCGGTTCTGCTTTAGATAATAGCAGTGTGCCGGTCTATATCAGGGTAGTTACCCTTAATTATTCAAGTGGATCAGGTAACCGTGCCAGCACAGGTATTGACGATTATTTGCTTTCATGGACCGTTGGTGGAACCGGTGTACAAACAGTACCCACTCAGCCTATTACTTCTTTAGCTGTTGTCGGACAATCTACTTCTGATAATGTTATATTGGCTTATAGTGTTGAAGAGGAAGGAGCTTATACACTTAGCATATACGATCTTTCCGGCCGTACTATCCATACTGAAATTGTAAGTGCACAGGCAACCGGGAAACAATCTATTGCGGTTAACGGACTTCATTTAACATCAGGTATGTATATTGCAAAGATGAGCAATAGTAACAGTTCATCTGTAGCAAGAATAGCAGTACAATAATTGAAAATTTAGATAAAATGGTAAAGCCTCTAGAGATAGAGGCTTTTTTTATGGATTTTATTTTCAGTCAACTGTCTAATCTTTTGCCCCTGATAATAATGCCAATTACCAATGTGAGTAGTCCTAAAAGAGAAAATGCTTTACCGGTTGTGGTATTGTTGTGTAGGTAAACAATCTCTATTGTAGGGACAGCAAAGCCAATTACTATAAGGTAGATATCCAATCTTTTCATCATTCTATTTTTTGGAAAAAATATTGCACAGTTTATGCCATTGTTTCTTTTGAGAAACAAAAAGGCAATAGTTCATGAATCGTTTTTTGAATTAATTCCTGCTCGTGGCGGAAAATAATTACGATATCATTGCCAAACTCAATAATGAACTGACGGCAAGTGCCACAAGGAGAAATAGAGTCTGTATTTGAGTAGATTGCTATTGCTTTGATTTGAATATTTCCGGAGGCAATAGCATAGCCAAGCGCAATCCTTTCGGCGCAAATTGTTACACTGTATGAGGCGTTCTCGATATTTGTGCCGCAGAATATCTTCCCATCTTTTGTTAGTACTGCAGCCCCTACAGGAAAACCTGAATAAGGTGAATAGGTATTTTCAGCGGCTACTTTTGCTTCTTCAAATAATTTGAACGCTGCACTTTCCGGCAAGTAATTCATGGGTTGTTATTTCTTAAGTCCGATTTCCAATAATCTTTCATCAAGGTATTCACCGGCCGTATAATCAGAATATGCTTTTGGATTAGCCGCTGTGATGCAACTGTCCAGGCATGCAAGACTCATATTGCTCTTAGGATGGAGGAAGAAGGGTATAGAATAACGTGGTGTATGCCAGTTTTCTTTGCTCGGGTTTACTACACGATGCGTAGTGGATTTGAGGCGGTTATTAGTAAGGCGTTGTAGCATGTCGCCTACATTTACAACTATTTGATCTGGTAATGAAGTGACGGGCACCCAATCGCCTTGCATGCTCAATATCTGCAGGCCATCTGCAGATGCCCCGACAAGTAAAGTAATAAGGTTGATATCTTCATGTTGCTCTGCGCGGATAGCAGATTTTGGTTCCTGTACTATTGGAGGATAATATATGGCTCTTAAAATTGAATTGCCATTGTGTACGTAATTATCGAAATAATGCTGGTCAAGATCAAGGAATATAGCTATTGCCTGGAGTAGTGATTTGCCTGATTTCTCAAAAGCTTTATATGCAGCTATCATTGTAGGTGTAAACCCAGGAATCTCATCAACAAATACATTGTCCGGGTATTGTTCTTTTAATTGCACTTCAATGTCAGCGATTTGTCCTAATTGAAAAAACTCTTTCAGGTCAGGAGCATCGTAACCTTTTGCATGTTCTGTTCCGAATGAAGTATATCCCCTTTGTCCGGCTAATTCAGGTTTCTTGTATTTATCTTTTATTTCAATGGGTAATGAGAAAAAATGCTGCACATCTTTATAAAGGGCGGAAATGAGATCGTCAGATATGCCATGATTTTTGACTGCTACAAAGCCTACTTCTTCATATGCTTTCCCAAGACTTGCAACAAACTTTTGTCTCAATTCTGGGTCGTTGCTTCTAAAATCAGCAAGATCTATTACCGGTATATTGTTCATAATTATAAAGATGATTTAGCGCAAAGTAATTGCTATTTCAATCTAGTGTTTATTATTTTTTTGTGATTTTTTAAAAATTGGGGAAAGATTATACCACGGAGCAGGAGTAATTATTATTAATTCATTTTTTTGATGAAGAATACTGATGTAAGAGAACATTTATATATCGTCAAATACTTATTCTAAAAGTAACAAAAAAATAGCTTTCTGTTAACACTGCTATGCCACATTTGCAACAATAAACGGAAATATTATGTTGAAAAAATTACCAGTAGTCGGATTGAAAGCAATAGCATCAATTGTTGTTCTTTTTTTATTGCAATTGATCACAGAAAAGGTAGCCGGACAATCAAATCCAACAGCAGTAACTGTCCCTTATACCCAAAATTTTTCAACATTCTATGGGAGTAGTGTAGCCTATCCTACGGGTTTTCAAGGCTGGACTGTTCCGGGTACATTGTCAACAACTGTCTTAACAGCGGCTCCGTCCGGCAACCAATTTTTGTATGCCGGTCAGGACAATTCCACGACTAATCCTTTTATTGGGGACCTGGTGCAGAAAATAGGTTTATTATCCGGTAGCAGCAATGTTCTCTCCCTGTGCCTCGCGGTAAATACTTCCGGAGTTACAGGGGTGCAGCTGATTTATACAATTGAAACGCAAGGGCAAACGGCAGGTGGTTTTATAGACGAAATGGATCTGCAGTATAGAATAGGAACTTCCGGTGTCTTTACAACTATAGCCGGAGCTACTTATCAGAATACTGCAACTACAACAACTACTACAGCTGGAGTAACAACAGGTTATAATCCTTCAACAATATATGTGTTATTGCCTGCTGCTTGTAATAATCAGTCGAATGTTCAAATAAGATGGATTCCGAGAAACGTTTCAGGAACAGGTACCACTCACCCGAGCTTTTCCATAACAAATATTACGGTTCAGCAGAACGCAACAACAGATTATTATTCAAAAGCGACAGGTAATTTAGATAACATAGCCACATGGGGAATTAACAGTGACGGTTCGGGTGCAGGGCCTACTGATTTTGTTACTAACGGGCAGGTTTTTCATATATCAAACGGAAACACGGGGATTTTGGGTGGCAACTGGACAGTATCCGGTACAAATTCAGTGATAGTTGTGGATGGAACAGATTTTACAAATTTCATATCAACAACTGTTACGGGAATTGTTAATGTAAATGCCGGCAGGACATTGACGCTTAAAAATCCGTCACTTCCTACGCTAGGTTCTTTAGATCCTGCAAGTACAGTAGTATTTACCAATTTATCAGGTGTTACTGTACCTACGGTATCTCCTGCATATGGTAATATTACTTTTAACAACTCAACGGTGGCGCTTCCCGCTGCAACACAGAAGTTGATGTTTGCCGGAAATTTCATATTGGAGGGTTCTGCCGGTGCTTCTTTTATTGGAGCTAATGGTACACTGGGATATAGTCTTGTTACATACGGTAATAATACTCAGCTAATAAATGCTAATGGGCTTCCATTGACTATCTGGAACCTGGATATTGGTAGCACCAATGCAAGATCGCCACTTGGCGGCTCCGTTTCATTGGCATCAAATACAACTGTAAATGCTCATAATAGTACTATAATGATACTAAATGGAGCAGCGCCACAATTCATAGATAGTGGTAATGTTATTACTGTGGTTAATAATCTTGATTTTTCAGGTAATACTGCGGCGTATGATTTCACAGGTACCATTTGGATGAATGGTTCTGGTTCCGGTTCACAGAATATAAGGGGTGGAACGAGTGCCCCTAACGTAGCTGCCGTAAACAACCTGATATTAAATAATGGGATACAAGTAAAACTAAACGGGAAATTTATAGTAAAAGGTAATCTTATTATTACTGATACAGCAACTGGTGCTTTTAATTTTGAAGGAGATTCATTGGATCTTGGAGGTAATTTTATCTACCTGAACACTAACCCTTTACTTTCAATGCCATTGGGTAGTGCGCTTGTATTTGATGGGACAAGTCCACAAAGCTATTCTTCAGCCCTTGTCGGTGGGAATACCTTCAATATGGTAAACATCAATAATGGCACAGGCCTTACTTTAAATTCTCCGATGAATATTTCCGGATTCGATGATCTATTATTACTTACGAACGGAGTTATTTCGACAGGGATTAATTCTATTAATGTAGATGCATCTGGTATTGTTCTTGGAGGGAGCGCTGCATCTTATGTAAACGGGAACCTGTCATTGGCGTTGCCAACGGGTACAGGTGTTTCAAGAACATACCAGGTGGGAGATATTACCTACGCGCCTATTACACTTACTTTTCCCGGTGCCATAACAGCCTCAGGTTATGTGACGGTAAAATCAACTACAGGTATTGATCCTAATCTTAATTCATTCATTAGTACAAGTAACTATGTAAAACATTACTGGGCTGTTACCAATGTGGCCTCTGCTCTTGTTACTTCAGGCAATGTTAATGTAGCTTTAAGTTATAACCTTGGCGATATGGCCGGAGGCGGTCCTAATACCAATTATATCGTCAGGCAGTATGCAGGCTCATGGACTACATCACCTTCAATTACTAATACAACAACTGCAAGTTTACCGTTACTTTCATATGCATCAACCTCTGCAGGAGTTAGTGGCGCAAGTTTTTCGGGAGATTATATTGCAGGTGCTCCTGATTGCACTACATCTGCCGGAGCGGCTACGGGCACCCCAGCTGCAATTTGCGGTTCAGGATCTTCAATACTTAGCCTTGCCGGGGCTACTACTAATACCGGTAATAGTTATCAATGGCAATCATCTACGGATGGTGTAACCTATTCAGCAATAACGGGCGCATCAAACCCTACTTATACTCCTACCATCTCAGCCACTACCTATTATAAGGCTACAGTGGGGTGTATACCAACAACTGCTACATTAAACTCAGCAGTAGCAATACTTACTGTTAATCCATTGCCTTCAGCAATACTTGGAGCCACGAGTAATTGTGTTGGATCTAGCCTGACATTAAGTGATGTCACTGCAAGCGGCACATGGAGCAGTAGTAATACTGCGGTAGGAACCATAGGTTCTGCAGGTATATATTATGGTGTAGTTGCCGGCACAACAACTATTAGTTATACCCTCCCAACCGGATGTGCGGCTACTCAAACTGTAGTAATTAATCCGGTACCACCAACGCCTATAGTAACACCATTACTGTTGAGCTTCTGTGCGAGCAGCCCAGCCGCATTGGTGACTGCTACCGGAGATACAGTGTCCGGGGCTGTTTCTGCTACTTATACACGTGCTACTCTTGTGCAAAACGGAGTAAATGTTGTCGATACCAGTTCGGTCATAGTAAGTGGTATCCCTGCCGGCGCAACGATAACAAGTGTTTCTGTAACATTTAACATTGGTGGCACATCAACCGCATACCAGGATGATAATATCTTCAACTTAAGGGCGCCCGATGGCAGTATCATTAATTTAGATAATAAAAAAGGAGGCGGCTCGCATACCGGTGGTTTTTCTAATGTTAACATAAGCTCTGTCGGTACAACTGCTTTGCCTATAGCCGGTTCAGGATTGATGGTTTCAGGTGTACCATATATTGCGAGTGAAGCATTCAATGTTGGACCAACAACGCCGGCAGGTTATAAATCGAATACAACTTTATGGACGAATTTATACACTACACCAAACGGTAACTGGACATTTATTTCGTATAATGGTTTTGCTGAAGATACACTTAAAAACTGGACCATAAATATAGGCTACACAGTATTTCCAAGCGTAACCTGGTCTCCTGTTGGAGGCTTGTATTCAAACACAAGCGGAACTGCATATGTATCCGGTACTTCTACATCGAGTGTATATGTTTTACCAACTGTGACGACAACTTATAATGTTACTGCTGCGGTAGGAGCATGTACAAGTACTTCAAGCTTACTGGCTATTTATTCAAACCCGTTATATGTTCCATCTATACAAGGGCCATCATCAATCTGTGTGGGAAGTAATGTAACAATGACTGATTCTACATCAGGTGGGGTATGGAGTAGCACCGGTGCAGCTACTGTATCAGCTACCGGGGTTGTGACCGGGTTAAGTAATGGTACCGCAACGATTTCTTTTTCACTTAGCAGTGGTAGCTGTAACGGAGTTGCAACTAAGGTCGTTACCGTAAATCCATTGCCCACGGTATCTCCAATTACGGGTAACACCAATCTTTGTATTGGTACAACAACCAGTTCAACTTTGACTGACGCAACAACCAGCGGTACATTTATCTGGAGTAGTTCAAATGCAACCGTAGCTTCGGTTGGGTCTTCTTCCGGTATTGCAACAGCATTAACTGTAGGTAGTTCTATTATTACATACACGTTTAATAATGGCACATGCCCTAATAGCGTAACAACCACGCTAAGCGTATTGAACGGACCGACAACGGTTTCTGTGTCACCGTCTTTGGCAAGTTTATGCCCCAGCAGCCCGGCCCAAATGCTGGTCGCCACGGGAGGATATGTTCCCACATCAGCTACTGTTTCATCCGGTACGATAGCAGTTGTTTGTAACACCGTAGCGCCAACCGCTACCACTCTTACTTTAAATGCTATTCCTGCCAACGCTATTATAACAGGTATTGCAGTAAATATCAATGCTACATCCAGTTATGACGGTGATGCAGAAATTAACCTGGTAGCACCCAATGGAAGCACTATTAACCTTATTGGTACTACCACCGGAAATGCGGGCGTGAATTTTACAAATACAACTATCAGTTCTATGGGCGTTAACTCAATACCCAATAACTCGATTGGTGCGCCTTTTACTGGCGTCTGGGCTGCCGATAGTGGTGTTTCTTTACAAAAAGCTTTCACAACCTATGCAGCTACAACCACGTCATGGCTGCCATTGGTAGCATCTACTCCTAACGGCATATGGACATTGGCCGGATTGGATAATTATTCGACAAATACATTTACAATTACTTCATGGTCAATAACTATTTATTACAATAGCCAAGTTCCTATAACGTGGTCATCAGCAGCTGGTTTATATACTAACTCAAGCGCAGGAGTATCATATATAGCTGGTGCTGCAACTGATACCGTATATTCTTTACCAACTGTTTCTACAGTTTATACCGTAAGCGCGACAAATGGATTTTGTGTTACGTCATCAACTGTGCCGGTAAATATCAATTCAGCTCTTTACGTGCCTGCTGTAGAAGGTGTAGCAAGTGTTTGTGCGGGGCAGTCAACTACACTTACAGATTCAACTGTTGGCGGTGTATGGACCAGTGCTAACACAGGTGTTGCTGCCGTAGGTTCTACTTCGGGGACTGTGACAGGTATTACCGGTGGTACTGCTTTAATAAGTTATACATTGTCCAGCGGGTCCTGTTCAGGGACTTCAACGGTAGTTGTTACGATAAATGGACTGCCGGTACTATCGCCTATAACAGGTGTTACTAACCTTTGTCTGAGCTCATCATCTACCTCTATTCTGAGTAATTCTAGTGCAGGAGGAACCTGGAGTAGCGGAAATATTTCGGTAGCTACCATTGGTACTTCAGGAAGCCTGACAGGATTAGCGGTTGGCAGTTCTGTAATCACTTATACATATAGTAACGGTACTTGTATCAATAATATAACTACTACCGTAAATATATTAAATTCGCCTACAGGTGTGTCTGTGTCTCCAACGGCTTATTCTATGTGTGCCGGCGGCCCTGTTGAGATGCTAACAGCAACCAGCGGTATTCTTCCTGTTACTGCTTCGGCAACAACAGGTGTAATAAGTGTTTCTGTAGGTGCGCCCTCGGTTACTGTCACCTCGCCACTCACGATAAGTGGGATTCCTGCAAATGCAACCATTACAGGTGCTTATGCTACATTGAATTTTACATCTTCTTACATTGAGGATTATGAATTTAATTTACAGGCGCCTAATGGGCAGATATTGGATTTGATTTACCTGGAGGGCGTCCATAATGCAGCCCATAATGATTCGTTTACAAATACTATTATCAGTTCGGCTGGGGTAACTGCACTAAGCGCTACAGGTAGTGTTTCGCCGTTTACAGGCATCTTTGCTGCCGATTCTACAACTCCGAGTTCTATTCCAAGTTATTCGACAACTACTACGAGTTGGGAGTCGTTATATACAGTGCCTAACGGAACCTGGACATTGATCGCTCATAATTCTTATGCAGCAGGAACTAATGCAGCCACATTTCTTACAGGATATTCTATAACTGTGAATTATACTATTCCGGTTACTACAACATGGTCGCCAGTTTCAGGTTTATATACTAACACCAGTGGAACCGCATATGCCGGTACACTTACTGATACTGTATATGCTGCGCCAACCGTTGGGATAATTACTTACACAGCGAGTGCCACAAATGGTTTTTGCAGCAGTACTGCAACTGCAACGGTTACGGTTAACGCATCACCATCAACTATTTCTGGTAATCTTGCTGTATGTGTTGGTGGTATTACCAACTTAAGCGATGCAGGAGGCGGTACATGGAGCAGTAGTAATACCGCGGTGGGATCAATTGGAACTTCTGGATCTGTTTTGGGTGTGTCGCCTGGCACAACGACAATCACTTATACATTGCCAACGGGTTGTATCGCAACAAGCGTATTGACAGTTAACGCTGCTCCGTCACTTACCAGCGCATCAAGTAATAGCCCAATATGTGCTGGTTCTACACTGAGCCTTTCTGCAAACGGGGCTACAAATGTTTCCGGTTACTTATGGACAGGTCCGGTTTCGATCGCAAATTCTACTACAGCAAACCCGAGTGTTGCAGGTGCAACTACTTCCGCAAGCGGGATATATACGGTAACTATAAGTAATGGCGCCGGTGCAGGCTGTGTTGCAACGTATACAACTTCAGCTACGGTGAATACTTTACCGATTTCAACCGGCATAATTAATAGCGGGGCAATATGTAACGGTGGTACGGTAACATTAACAGCCAATTCTGTAGGTGCTACTGTTTGGTCGTGGTTGGGGTCAAATGGCTTTACTTCATCAGCACAAAATCCAACGAATACGCCAACTGTAACTACTGTTTATTCATTAACAGTAAGCAGTTCAGGCGTTGGTTGTGCCCCTTCAACAGTATATACTACTACAGTTTCTGTTAATCCGGTGCCTTCATCAACCGGTGTTACCGTCAGCGCAATATGTAATGGCGGTTCGACAACATTGAATGCTAATTCAACGGGTGCAACTGCATGGTCGTGGACAGGATCTAACGGCTTTACTTCTTCATTGCAAAACCCAACAAATACACCAACTGTAACTACTACATATTCACTTACGGTAAGTAGCACAGGTAGTGGTTGTAATTCAGGAACAGTTTATACTGCAACCGTTTCAGTTAATGCAGTGCCATCATCAACAGGAGCAACAAATGGGGGAGCCATATGCAACGGAGGTACGGCTACGTTAAATGCTAATTCCAGTAATGCGACTGCATGGTCGTGGACCGCTGTTGGCGGATATACTTCTTCCAGTCAGAACCCTACACCTACACCAACCGTAACTACCACTTATTCACTTACGGTGAGTGCCGCAGGCAGTGGTTGTAATCCGTCAACAATTTATACTACAACAGTTTCGGTTAACGCTACGCCATCATCAACAGGAGTTACTAATAGCGGGCCAATATGTATTGGTGGTACGGCAACATTAAATGCTAACTCCAGCAATGCAAATGCATGGTCATGGATGGGCTCTGATGGTTCTACATCTTCAATCCATAACCCAATTGTTAGCCCAACAGTAACTACTACTTATTCACTGACTTTAACAGGAGCAGGGAGTAGTTGTAATTCATCCGCAATTTATACAACTGTTGTATCAGTTAATGCAGTGCCATCATCAACCGGAGCTACAACTAATGCAATATGTAATGGCGGTACTGCAACATTAAGCGCGAATTCGGTTGGTGCTACTGCATGGTCATGGATTGGGTCAAATGGATTTACCTCTTCATTGCAAAATCCTACGAATACACCAACGGTAACTACTACCTATTCACTAACAGTGAGCAGTGCAGGAAATGGTTGTAATCCATCAGCTATTTATAGCACTGTAGTTTCTGTGAATCCTGTGCCGTCGTCAACAGGTGCGACTAACAGTGGGGCAATATGCAGCGGAGGAACGGCAACCCTGAATGCTAACTCCAGTAATGCAACTGCCTGGTTGTGGGTCGGGTCAAATGGGTTTACGTCTACTATACAAAATCCAACAAATACACCAACAGTAACTACTACTTATTCGCTCTCGCTAAGTAGTGCAGGTAGTGGTTGCAGTCCATCAACGATTTATACTACGATAGTTTCAGTAAATCCTACACCATCTTCAACCGGGGTAACTAGTAGTGGGCCAATATGTAATGGTGGAACTGCAGTTTTGTATGCCAATTCCAATAATGCAACAGCGTGGTTATGGAGTGGGTCAAATGGGTTCACATCAACATTGCAAAATCCATCAAACACGCCAACGGTTACTACTACTTATTCATTGACAATAAGCGGGTCATCGAGTGGGTGTAATCCAAATACAGTTTATACTACTGTTGTTTCTGTAAACCCGCTGCCATCGTCCGCCGGCATAACAAATAATGGTGCTATATGTAATGGTGGTACTGTAATATTAAATGCGAATTCAAGCAATGCAACTGCCTGGTCGTGGACAGGTTCAAATGGGTTTACCTCTTCATTGCAAAACCCTTCAAATACCCCTACCGTTACAACTACTTATTCACTTACTGTCGGCAGCGTGGGTAGCGGTTGTAATCCAAGCACAGTTTACACAACTATTGCTTTGGTAAATCCAGTGCCCTCATCAACAGGAGCTACAAATGGGGGGGCTATATGTAATGGAGGTACTGCTACATTAACTGCCAACTCAAATAACACTACTGCATGGTTATGGATAGGGTCAAATGGGTTTACCTCTACTTTGCAAAATCCAACAAACACTCCTACAGTAACTACTACTTATTCACTTACATTAAGCAGCACGGGTAGTGGTTGCAGCCCAGCAACAGTATATGCAACGACTGTTACTGTTAATGCGATGCCATCATCAACAGGTGCAACTAATAGTGGCGTTATATGTAATGGTGGAACAGTATCGTTGTTCTCAAATTCAAGTAATGCAACGATGTGGTCATGGGCTGGTTCAGATGCGTCAACGTCTTCTTTGCAAAACCCGTCATTTACCCCAACTGTTGTTACTACTTACTCATTAACTGTCAGCGCTCTGGGAAATGGTTGTGCTTCTCCGACAGTTTATTTAACTACAGTTTCTGTTAATCCAGTACCATCATCAACCGGTGCTACTAACAATGGTATTATATGTAATGGTGGTACGGTAGCATTAAACGCCAATTCCAGCAATGCCACTGCCTGGTCTTGGATTGGTTCGAATGGATTTACCTCTTCAATGCAAAATCCAACAAATACCCCAACAGTAACTACGACTTATTCACTTACTGTAAGTAGTTTAGGAAGTGGTTGTATTCCTTCAACTGAATATTTAACCATAGTTTCAGTAAATGCAGTCCCATCATCAACCGGAGCTACGAATAGCGGAACAATATGTAGTGGTGGTACCGTTACATTAAACGCTAACTCAAGCAATGCTGCAATGTGGTCATGGATCGGATCAAATGGGTTTACGTCCGCACTGCAAAACCCAACGAATACGCCAACCGTGACAACTACTTATTCACTTACATTAAGTAGTGCCGGCAGCGGTTGTAATTCTTCAATAATATATATAACTACAGTTACCGTTAATCCAATACCATCATCAACTGGGGTAACTAATAGCGGAGCAATATGTAATGGAGGTACTGTATCATTGCTTGCAAATTCAAGTAATGCAACAATATGGTCATGGATCGGTTCCGATGCATCTACATCTTCCTTTCAAAATCCATCATTTACCCCAACAATAACTACGACTTATTCATTAACAGTAAGTAGTGCTGGTGGGGCTTGTAATCCATCGACGGTTTATACTACATCGGTTACTGTTTACCCAGTGCCTACATCAACTGGTGCAACGAATGGTGGTTCGATATGTAATGGAGGTACAGTAACATTGAGTTCTAATTCGTTAAATGCCGGCTCATGGTCTTGGGTTGGTTCCGATGGTTCTAGTTTTATATCTCAGAATCCAATTGCATCCCCAACAATTACTACTACTTATTCATTGACGGTTAGTAATTCCGGCAGTGGCTGCAGTCCATCTGCAATTTATACAACAACAGTTTCTGTTAATCCAGTGCCATTTTCTACAGGCGCTACCAATGACGGCGCTATATGTGATGGATTTAATGCTTCGTTATTTGCAAATTCCACCAATGCTACAGCATGGTCTTGGGTAGGATCGGATGGCTTCACTTCAACTTTACAGAACCCAATTGAAGCGCCCTCTGTTACTACTACATATTCATTAACGGTAAGTGCCACAGGTAGTGGTTGCAGTCCATCAACGATATATACGACAATTGTTACTGTTAATCCTTTGCCAGCCTCAATACTTGGGTCAAGTGTCGTAACCATTGGTATACCAACTACTTTAACTGATGCGAGTACAGGTACGTGGAGTAGCAATAATGGTAATATTACAATTGGCTCAACAACAGGCACTGTATCCGGAATAACTTCCGGTACGTCAATTATTACTTTCACGTCAACCACAGATTGTATTACTACAACCATAATGACAGTGAATACTGTTCCTCCAGGAATAGGTGGAGTTATGGTTGTATGTATTAACGGAACTACAACTTTAAGTGACCTGGAAGCAGGCGGTACCTGGAGTTGCAGCAATGGAAATGCAACAATCGGCTCAATTTCCGGTATCCTTACCGGTAACATCGCAGGTACAGACACAATTACTTATTTAGTCCCGTCAACTACACCAATATATGCTGTTGTAACCATTAACCCATTGCCAACACCAATATTAGGTAACACAACTATATGCCAGGGATTAACAACGAGTTTAAGTGATGCAGGTGGTGGTACTTGGAGCAGTAGTGGTAATGTTAGCGTTGGCTCTACAGGTATTGTTACCGGTAATGCATCCGGAACCGGCACTATTACTTATGCGTTGCCTACTGGTTGTTTCGATAGCATCGTAATCGCAATTAACCCTAATCCGTCTATTATAACCGGCACTCCTGAAGTTTGTGTAGGGTCGACAATTACTTTAAACGCTACACCTGCAGGTGGAACTTGGAGTAGCAGTAACATTGATGCTATCATCGGGTCATCGACTGGTATTGCAACCGGTTCAATTTCGGGTACTTCAACAATTACGTATACACTTGCTTCAGGTTGTATAAATACTATTACTGTTACAATTGATCCTACCCCCGGCTCAATTGCCGGAATAGCTACGGTTTGTGTTGGTTCAACCACTACTTTAACCTCTCCTCTTCCTGTAGATGGCACTTGGAGTTGTAGTAATACTAATGCAGTCATCGGGTCATCAACCGGTGCAGTAACAGGTATTACCGCAGGTACTGTAATTGTTACGTATACACTTTCTACAGGTTGTTTTAACACTGCAATTGTTACAGTTAATGCAGTGCCGGATGATATTACCGGTACTGCGGTTGTTTGTGTAGGGTTGGTAACTACATTAAATTCTACTACTACAGGCGGCACCTGGAGTAGTAGCAATAGCAATGCTACAATAGGTTCGTCAAACGGTTTTGTTATGGGCTCAGTTGCCGGAACGTCTGTTATAACATATGTTCTTGCCACCGGGTGTATGAATATGGCCACCATTACCGTCAATGTAGTACCTACAACTATTACTGGTGCTGCTGAAGTTTGTATTGGAATTGTTACCACATTAAATTCTATGCCTGCCGGTGGTAGCTGGAGTGCGAGTAATGGTAATGTTAGTATCGGATCGACCGGCATCACTACTGGTGTAACAGCTGGAACATCAGTGATTTCTTACATGTTATCTACAGGGTGCGTGACAACTACAGTTGTTACAGTTAACCCGGTAGTGATGCCGTCTGTAAGTCTGGTACCTGTGTCTGGAGATACTGTATGTTCCGGTACACCAATACTTTTTACAGCTATACCGATTAATGGTGGTACGACACCGGTTTATCAATGGAAAGTAAATACAACTATTACATCAGCAACCGGCACCACCTATAATTATGTCCCTTCAAATGGAGATGTAGTGTCAGTAATACTAACCAGTAATGCAGCTTGCACAAGCCCTGCAACAGCGGTAGCAACAGATACAATTTCTGTGATCACGACAGATACAAGCTCGGTTAGTATCTCTGTTAATTCTGGCGATACGGTTTGTTTAGGATCAGCTGTATTATTTACTGCTGTTGGCGTAAATGGTGGATCAATCCCGGCGTATGTTTGGTATCTTAATAATATTCCTCAGGTTTCAGCAGGAGCATCTTATGGGCTTGTGCCTGTAAATGGTGATAATATTTATTGCAAACTAGCGAGCAGCTTACGTTGCAAAGTTTCCGATACAGTTTCGAGTAATCATATTGCATTGTATGTCGATACCTCATACATCCCTACAGTAACAATTTACTCATCTCGTGGAACGACAATACATACGGGTGAGGCTGATACATTTACTGCAGTTGTTACCGGCGGAGGCCCTATTGTCACATATCAATGGTTTATCAACTCTACTATTATTGGAGCAGCAACAAGTGATGTTTTAGTGTCGGCAGGATTCGTAAATAATGACTCTGTTACATGTGTTGTTACCAGCTCGGGGCCTTGTGGATACGCTTCATTTAATACTGTTATCTTAAATGTTGTTGCCACAGGGGTACAACAATTATCCGGAACAGGAGATGTGTGGTTGATCCCTAACCCTAATAAAGGACAATTTTTGGTAAAGGGCTCAATTGGGGTCATCGATGAGGAGATATCTATGGAGATAACAGACATGCTTGGCCAGGTGGTTTACAAGAAAAATGTGATGACTCATAATGGAAATATTAGCGAGCAGATATCACTTGGTAATACACTAGCAAATGGAATGTATATGCTTAATCTTAATTCCGTAAGCGGGCATAAAGTTTTCCACTTTGTGATAGAGCAGTAGGCCTTTCTATAATTTAGTTTTCTGAAAAAGAGCACGTCATTTTATGACGTGCTCTTTTTTTATTGCAAGACTTACAGGCAATTTATTGCATTTTATTTACTGCCGTAAGTGCAAATATTTGTTCGTTTATAGTTGCAATATTTATCGACTGCGATGCCGGGTTTCTTGTTTTAAACATACCTGCAAAAAAATATTTAATTCCAATGGTTTTTTATTTTTTTAAAAATTATTGTCAATTTATTAATCTTAAATTAACCTAAGAAATTAACAATCAATCGCCATTTTCACAGGTAAGTATTCATGAAGAATTTCGTAATGATTTGTTCATAATCACATAACATACGGGTGTTGATTCAGTAACATAATAATCCAATTTTTGTATCCTAAAATCTCCCCCCAGATTATGAGAAAGACGTTACACACGAAATTCGCGAAATCGCTCGCATGCGCCAGCATCTTCGCCACATTGCTAATGTTTGCCGGAAGGGCAACAGGTCAATCCATTCTTTGGTCTTCCTCCGGAGGTTCAGCGTGGTTAACAGGTACAAACTGGACTGGAGGCGCAGTGCCGACCGCTACACAGGTTGCCCAGTTTGGTGTTAACCCAACCTCTGCCAATGGTGTTGGTATCAATGGTTCTACAAGTTCTACTCAAGCTGTAGGTGCCATACAGGTACTCAATACAAGGACAAATGCATTCCTTGTTGGCAACAGCAGTGCCACATTAAATAAGCCGCTGCAATTGACCATTAATGGTGCTACCATTAACTCAGTGGCCAACACGATCATTTCGAACGAATTGCCGTATGCGTCCAGTACCAAAATATTTACGGTTGCCAACATATATACCGGTGGTAGCAATACCATGGGCATTACATTTGGTACTACCGGTGGTGCGGTGATTCAGAGTGCCTATACTGGTACTGTAACGCCAAGCGCTACTAAACTACTTAACCAGACAACTATAATCTCTAATATTACTGCTACTTCATCTCAGCCACTTACATTTTTAGGTGGCGGCACTAACGATCTGCTCAATAACCCAACAGGTTATGTTGGTGGTTTGCTTGATCTGAAAGGTACAAATGCATTAGCGGGGGGAATAATAATAGGAGATGCAAACTATGCCGGTGTTCCGGATTGGGGTAACAGTGGCCAGGTAGAAATTGATACCGTTACCGCACTTCCATCTACAGGTACTTATACAGTAACAGTCAATAATAATAGTGTTTTATATTTGACAAGCCCTTTTAACTACGCACAAAATTTTTCTAATACTAATGCTACACTTATACTTAATGGCGGTGGTAATGGCTGGAACTCCGGTGCATTAAGGTTGAAAAATACTGCTGGCATAACATGGGCCGGACCAATTGTGGTTGGTTCAAATGGTGCAGTGATCACATCAGCAAGTGCAGGTAACGTTTATACTTTTGCGGGAAATATCACTGGTAGTGGTCAGTTACAATTCCAGGGAGCCGGTACTTCTTCATTAACTGCTACAAGCAATAACTGGGGTAGTACACAAATCGGTAATGGTCTTGTTGTTGTAACATCAAGTGGTTCATTTAGCACTGGTGCGCTCAATTATGATAATACATCTACTAATACTATTGGTGTTACTTTTAACCAACCCACTCAGTCAATTGGCGGTTTGTATAATATCAGTTCAGCTACAGCCGGGTCTTATTCTTTAACGCTTAACAGCACTGCACTTACCATCAACCAGCCAACTGGTACAAGTAATTGTGTTGGAACTGCAGCAATTCCTTTTAATATATATGGCACAGGCTCTATAAATTATAATGGACCCGGTACATTAGTAATTGGTGGCGCAGCTACTAACTTTAGTGGTGGGCTAACAGTTAATAGCGGCAACTTTTATATTGCTCCCGTAGCTACTTACACTTGCTCAATTAATTCCCCTGTCACATTAGCAGGCGGTACATTTGGGTCTGTTGGAACTTCAAGTGTTTCTGCGGTTAATGTTTATTCACTTACACTAACAGCCAGTTCAACTCTTGCGCTTGAACCTACTGTGTCACACACACTTACTTTTACTAATAGCGCAGCAGCCACGTGGACCGGTACACTTACAGTTACAGGATGGGTTGGTTCTACAGGAGTATACAGCACCAGCGCAGGAGCACCCGGTGCAAAAGGGCACATATTTTTTGGTAGTAACGCTTCCGGGCTAACTGCAACGCAATTATCGCATATACAGTTTTATGATGGTACCAGTTACTACCCGGCTACTTTGCTTAGCACAGGTGAGTTAGTGCCTACTCCGGTTATCACAACTACTACATTTAGTTATGCTGCTATTTGTAATGGTATTAACAATTCTTTAGATGATGGAAGTGGTGGAGTGTCTTTTACTACTGTTGGTAGCTTCTCCGGTACATATTCTGTACAATTATCAAGTTCTGCCGGTTCATTTGCTTCACCTACAGTAATAGGCACCGGTTCATCTTCTCCAATTACTGTATCTGTTCCATCAGGTACTGCAGCAGGTACAGGTTACCGTATCCGTGTAGTTAACAACAGCCCGGCTATTAATGGTAACGATAATGGTAATAATATTACTATTTATGCGGCACCTACTGCCTTTACAGTTAGTGGTACAGGTTCTTTATGCCCGGCTAGTGGTGTAGATGTACAATTAAGTGGTTCGCAAACGGGGGTTAATTACCAATTATATAATGGCGCATCTACAGTAGGTAGTGTGCATTCCGGTACTGGCGCTGCAATTGATTTTGGAAATCAGGCAAGTGTAGGGGTTTATACGGTATTAGCTACAAGCACAACGGCAGGTAGCTGTACAATGGTAATGACTGGCAGCGGAACTATATCACAAAATCCGATCCCGGGAGTAACTATTACTGGCACAACAATTATTGCTTCAGGGAATACAGCAACTTTGAATTTTGCTGATACCAATACTGTTGACGGTGATATTGTCTCTTTTACAGACGGTGTGACCACGTATACAGTTTCAATAGGTCATGGTGCTGCTTCTTTCACCACTCCTGTACTTACAAGCACTACTACATATTCAGTAACCAGTGCGGTGTCTGCTTCAGGTTGTAATGGGGTAGTTGCCGGCCAGTCTGCTACAATATATATAAGTGCTACGCCAACAGCTATTATCACTGGATCCACGAGTATTTGCCCCGGTGGAAGTGCCGATCTTACCTTTACAGGTACAGCATCGGGTGTGGTTGTGTATAGCGATGGTATTTCTACATATACTGTAACGTTGAGTTCAGGCTCGGGTGGGGTAGGCACTTATGATATATTCCCAACTCCTTCATCTACTACTACGTATTATTTAGTTTCTATTACATCAGGAGGTACACTTTATTCGATTTCAGGTAGCGCAACGATCACAATCAGTGTACCTGCTTCTTATACTGTAAATGGTGGTGGTGGTTATTGTGCCGGCACTTCCGGTGCAGCAATAGGGCTTGGATATTCAGATAATGGTACTACTTACCAATTATATAATGGCGCTACTCCGGTAGGCAGCCCGGTTTCAGGTTCTAATTCGCCAATCAGTTTCGGAACTTTTACTGCAACAGGTACATATAGCGTTATTGCTACCAATTCAATTGGTTGTACAAACAATATGCTCGGCGGTGTCATAGTTAGTGTCAATCCATTACCAACAATATATTCGGTAACCGGTACCGGTAGCTATTGCACTGGCGGTTCAGGTCTTGCGGTAGGGCTTGCAAATTCACAGAGCGGTGTAAATTATGTATTATATGATGGTGCATCTACGGTGAGCAGTCCGGTTTCAGGTACAGGCTCTGCTATCAGTTTCGGCACTTATACAGCTGCCGCCACTTATACTGTTTTAGCAACTGATGCTACTACAGCTTGCACTAGCGCTATGACCGGCAATGCGGTAATTACTATCGTTAACCCTCCTGCTACAGGTACTGTCACTGGTCCCTCAGTAGTAAGTGTCAGCGGTTCAATTACTTTGTCTGATGCTACAGGCGCAAGCGGTGGTGTATGGAGCAGCACAAATACATCTGTAGCTACCATCGGCTCTTCTACAGGATCGGTTAATGGCATAGGTACAGGTACAACAACAATATCATATACAGTTACCAATGTTTGTGGTTCATATGCAGCAACAGATGTTGTGTCAGTAAATTCAGTAGCAACAGGTGCCGTAGTGATCAGCCAGGTATACGGCGGCGGTGGCGGAACCGGTGCTACTTATAATACTCAGTTTGTAGAGCTGTTTAACCCATCAGGTTCGGCTATTACAATGAGCAACTGGTCAATTCAGTTTGGCACAAGCTCAACTTCATTTTCTTCCAATACTTTCTCCGGGACTATTGCAGCTCATAGCTATTTCCTGATTGCATTGTCTGGCGGGCCAACAGGTAGCGCATTGCCTACACCTGATTTCACGCCGTCTTCCCCGATTGTTATGAATAAAACAAACGGAATTGTAGCATTGTTTTCAAACAATACAACATTGTCATCTGTGCCTGCAGGTAATATTACAAGTTCTCTTAGTGCAGATAATATTGTTGATTTTATAGGTTATGGCACAGGTGCATCTTATTTGGCTGCTGATGCCCCAACTACTTCTGCTTCTTTAGCTGATTTCAGAGGCTTAGGCGGATGTACAAATTCACTAAATAATAGTACGGATTTTTCTGCTGCTACTCCTGCTCCACGTAACAGTGCTACAGCTACGAATGTATGTCTTTCGCCTGTTGCTTATTACTCTGCTTCTACCGGTAATCTTGACGCTACCAGCACATGGGGTACAAATACAGATGGCACAGGTACGCACCCAACAAACTTTACCACAGGTCTTCAGACATTCCATCTTGCCAACGGAAACGCAGGTAACTTCTCAGGAACTACATGGACTGTATCTGGTTCTGGTTCAGTTTTAACCCTTGATGCTGGTACTGATCTTACTATTCCTAGTATAACTACGGTTAACGCTACCGTTAACGTAGGTGCAAGCAGAACATTAACGATCGCTAACAGCACAATGCCAACATTGAGCGCTTTGGATCCTACAAGTACTATAGTATATTCTGGTTTCACAGGGTATAATCTGTTAACTTCTCCGGTATACGGAAATCTTACGTTAGCTAATACTACTGTTACCAGCACATCTGGTGCTACCCTTACTTTAGGTGGCAACCTTACTTTGACCGGTACAGCATCATTTAATGTAATAAGCACTTCTATAGTAACAAATGGCACTAACAACCAGACGATCAGCGGAAATGGTACAACATTAAATATTGGTGGTTTTACAGACGAAAAAACTGCTGGTACGGTGTCCCTTGCTTCGGGTACTAATATGAATCTAAATGCAGGTACATTGCTTATGATCTTAAGCGGCGGTGTAAGCAACCAATTCAGCGATGGTGGGAATACAATAACGCTAGGCAATAACGTAGATCTTAGTGGTACTGCTGCTTCTTATAATTTAACCGGTACTATTGTTCTTAATGGCAATACAACAGGTTCGCAAAACATTAGGGGTGGTTCAGGTGCAAAATGTGTTGCAGCTCTTAATAACCTGGTAATGGCTGGTACACTTCAGGCTAAACTTAACCCAACCGGCAGTTCATTCCTTACTGTAAAAGGTAATCTTATATTTACTTCTGCAGCTAGCGGTGTTTTGAATTTCGAAGGCGATACATTAAAACTCGGCGGTAATTTCAGTGACTCTACTGCTACAGACCTCCTTACAATGACTACCGCAGGTAGCATGCTGGAGTTCAATGGCAGCGGCGCGCAAACTTATTACACAGCGGTTTCAAGCGGGAATACAGTTGCAAAACTGTTTATGAATAATAGTACAGGTCTTACTTTGCAATCCCCACTTAATGTATCAGGTTCCTTAATTCTTACAAGTGGTAATATTAACACAGGTGGCAACGCACTTACAGTTACCTCAACAGGCACTGTCACAGGTGGGTCTGCATCTGCTTATGTAAATGGTATACTCGCTCAAAATATACATTC
Source organism: uncultured Bacteroidota bacterium (assembly GCA_903882965.1). Classification (GTDB taxonomy): domain Bacteria; phylum Bacteroidota; class Bacteroidia; order Chitinophagales; family Chitinophagaceae; genus Nemorincola. Next base: position 13,974 of record CAIRZD010000134.1, on the reverse strand, counting down.
AGGGGGCACTACTTCACTTACTTTCCCTGTGGGTGATGTTACTTATGATCCGGTTGCATTAACATATGCATCTTCAGTTACAGGCGGTGGTGTTCAGGTTTCTTCTAACAGCGGTGCTTATACTAACTTAGCTACTGCTTATCTTAATCCATCAAATTTAGTGAACAGGTACTGGACCATTACTGATAATGGCACTTCTGCTTCATCTACAACAGTTAATGTTGGTTTGAATTACAACTCTATCGACATGACAGGTGGAAGTAATGCAAGCTATTCAATGAGGGAATATACCAGCTCATGGGCTACAATGCCATCAATTACTAACTTAACATCTGGCGTATCTCCATTGCCTGCCAATTCTACAACATCTGCAGGTATTTCAGGATCTTCATATTCCGGTGTTTATGTTGCTGGTGCAGCTGATTGTACCGGTACACCTACACCCGGCACTGCAACTGCTTCATCAACAAGTGTATGCGGAACAGGTACTACAAATCTTAGCATATCAGGTACTTCTGCCGGAATTCTTACTTATCAGTGGCAATATTCTAACGGTTCAGCTTATGCTCCTATAAGTGGTGCTACTAATGCTGCTTATACAGCTACGGTAGTTTCGACAAGTACTAATTATTATTATTGCGTTGTTGGCTGCTTGTTCTCAGGTGCAACAGCTAATACTAATACAGTAACTGTAACTGCCAGCACGGCTCCTACAGCATATACAATGACCGGTGGTGGTAATTATTGCTCTGGCGGTTCAGGTGTTGCTATGGGTCTTACAGGTTCTGATGCAGGGGTATCTTACCAGTTATATAATGGTGCTTCAATTTCAGGCAGTGCTGTTGCTGGTACAGGTTCTTCAATCTCTTTTGGTCCTGAGCTTGCGGGCACTTACTCTGCTGTAGGTACTAATACAGTTACTGGTTGTACTGCTAATATGAATGGCACGTCAACATCTATTGCGCAGCCAATACCAACTGCTACTATTACAGGTACAGCATCTGTATGTAGTGGTGCTGCTACAATTATTTCTATTACAAGCACTAATGCCAATAACGGCACTTTTACACTGAATCCGGGTGCTATAAATATCAATTTGAATGCTTCAGGGGTTGGTAGTTATACCGTTAATCCTACAGTCGGTGTCACTTATACCGGGACCGTATTTTCGCAATATAGTTGCTCTCAAGTTGCTACAGGTAGTGCTGTTATCAGTATTATCCCAACATCAGCAGGTACTATAACAGGAAATAGTTCTTTATGTTTAGGTGGTACATCTGCATTAACTGACGCTAACACAGGTGGTATATGGACAAGCAGTTATCCCGCTAATGCAACTGTAGGTTCTTCTACAGGTATTGTAACAGCTGGTACAGCAGGTTCGGCTACCATCACTTATACACTTACAAATAGCTGCGGTACTTATACTACTTCATCTACTGTTACTGTTAACCCAACACCTTCTGCTCCGGTGCTTTCTACATCTCTGGTTAGTTTCTGCCCATCCAGCACAGCTCAGCTGGTAACAGAACTTGATACGCTTAAAGGTCTTACCGCAGTTGATTCTACTGGTCTTATCACAGCTGCACTTGCTTATACTACACAGGCTACAAGTAATATCACTGTTAGCCTTCCGGCAAATGCAGTTATAACAAACATGAGAGTTACTGTGAATTCAAAAGGTACAGGTTCAGGTAATTCTAAACAATATAACTATGGCTTTAACCTTAAAGCACCTAATGGAAATATTATCAGCCTTACCAATGGGCAGGGTAGCAGTGTCGCGGCAAACGGCAGCTTCTCCTACATTACATGGGGCGCTGATGGAACAACTGCTAATCCTGGTACAGGTGGTGGTACGCCTTATGTTACAGGTGTTAACTATATTGCAAATCTGGCTGTTGGAGCCGCTGGGGTTCCCGCAACTACCAGTCTTGACTTTACGCCCGCAAACAGATCAAACGTAAACAACTGGTCAAGCTTATATGGTACGCCAAACGGTACATGGACACTTATAAGTGGTGCTACTTATTCAGGTGGTGCAGGCCTTGATACGCTTCATGGCTGGATACTTACCATCACTTACGAAACACCAAATAACCCTGTTACATGGTCTCCGTCTACTGGCTTATATACTAATACAAGCGGAACTGCTTATACAGGCACCACTACAACCAGTGTTTACGCGCTGGATAATGCCAGCCAGACTTACACAGTTACTGCGGCTAATGGATCATGTGTAGCTTCAACAAGTTTACAGGCTGATTACAGTTCTACGTTATATGTACCTTCTATTACTTCTTCATCTAATAGCGAGTGTGTAGGAAATGCTACACTTGCATTTGCTGATTCTGCTACAGGCGGTGCATGGTCTAGTAGTAATATGTCAGTTGGCACAGTTTCTACAGGTGGTATTTTAACCGGATTATCTGCAGGTACTACAACCATCACTTATACATTGAACACGTCTGGTTGCACCGGTTATTCTACAAAAACTGTTACCGTTAATCCATTACCAACCGTTTCGGCCATCACAGGAAATACTAACATTTGTATCTCCAGTTCACCTTCTACAACACTTACTGACGCGTCAACCGGTGGTACATGGAGTATAAATGGTACTACAATTGCTACAATTGGTTCATCTTCGGGTATTGTTACAGCAGCTGGTTCCAATATTGGTAGCCCGGTTGTTACTTATACTTACACAGATGGTAACGGTTGTACCAATAACACAACAACCACTGTAAATGTAGCCGGCACTCCGGGTGCTATTACTATTACACCTTCAATTTCTTCGATTTGCTCAAACGGCCCTTCAGTGCCATTGGTTGCTAGCGGTGGTGCAGTTTCCGGTCCGGCTACAGCAGGTTCTGGAACTATTGCTGTTGATCTTAGCACACCTTCAGAAGTGGGTACATCTTCGGTTGTTGTTGCCGGTGTGCCTTCAAACGCTACGATCACAGACATCTCTGTCAATTTAGTAGATACGTCTTCTTATATGAAAGATTACGTATTTAACTTGCAGTCGCCTAATGGCCAGATCATAAACCTGATCACTAATACATCAGGGCCAACTGTAGGAGCATACAGAAATACAACATTAAGTTCTTCTGTTACTACTCCGGCTATATCTTCAGGTATATCTCCTTTCATCGGTACCTATGGTGCTAGCCTGGCATCAGGAACAGCGATCCCAAGTTATACTGCTACAGCTACAAGCTGGAATAGTTTATACACTACCGCTAGTTCTACCAACGGTACATGGACGTTGATCGGTTATAATACCAGCACATTTAGTAATTTAGGCTCTACGATCAAGGCATTTAATATGATCGTAAACTATACAGTGCCTGTGTCTGTTACTTGGTCTCCTGTTTCTGGCTTATTTAGAAATACGGGTGGTACTGCTTATGCAGGTGCTGCTACTGATACAGTATATGCATTCCCATCGTCCGATGGTACATATACATTTACAGCTACTGCTTCAAATGGTGCATGTACTACCAGCCAGAATGTAGTTGCTACAAGAAATCCAACGCTTATTGTTCCTGCAATAACAGGTACACCTACGGTTTGTGCTGGTCTAGTTACTTCTTTATCTGATCCTACCCCTGGTGGGACATGGAGCACTAGTAATACAAATGCTTCAGTTGATGGATCAGGTAATGTTACCGGCCTTGCAGCAGGAACTTCTACCATCACTTATACTTTGAGTTCTACTGGTGGCTGTACCGGTTATATTACCCAAACAATTACGGTTAATGCACTGCCTACAGTTGCTAACATAACCGGTAATACAAATATATGTTTGACGTCACCTACTACATCATTAAGTGATGTGACAACTCCAGGTACATGGAGCAGTAATAATTCAACTGTAGCTACAGTTGGTTCCACAGGTTCAGTAACCCGTATATCTGCAGGGAATGCGGTGATATCATATACTTACAGCAATGGTACCTGTAGCAATACGGCCACTGCTAATGTAACAGTATCAGCTCAGCCGGGTGTAGTTACTATGTTCCCAACTGCACAAAGCCTTTGCCCAAGCAGCACAACCCCAGTTATTTTAACAGCAAGCGCATATTATCCAATTGCACTTACTAACACTACAGGTGCTGTAAGTGATACAGTTAATACTTCAGGTTTGGCTCATGTGATACCGGTTTCTGTAAGCGGTATACCTGCAGGTGCAGTAGTAACAGGCGCTGCTGTAACGCTGAATTTCACAGCAGGTGCATATTTAAGTGATTTCTTATTCAATGTAAAAGCACCTAATGGTAATATATTGAATCTTGTTAACCTAAATTCTGCATATTCTACGGGTAGCCCTACTTCATTTACAAATACAGTGTTTAGTTCTACAGGAACTGCATCTATCTCTGCTACTGCAGGCGCTGTACCATATACAGGTACATTTGCTCCCGTTGCAGCTTCTGGTGTTGGTCCAACAGGCTATTTATCTAACGTTACCAATTTCAGCAACCTGTTAAGCACTGGAAATGGTACTTGGAGCCTGATAGCTGAAAATGCTTACACAAGTGCAGCTAATGGTACACTTACTTCTTATGCTGTAACGCTTACATATAATGTGCCGGCTAATATTACATGGTCTCCGTTAAGTAACTTATTTACTACTACCGGCAGCACCACTTATACTGGTACAGTTACAGATACGGTATATGCATTGCCTGCAAGCACGGCTACATTTACAGCTACTGCATCAAATGGTGCGTGTGCCAGCAGTAATAATGTTGCTGTTAATGTAAGCACTACATTGCTTGTGTCGCCTATCTCAGGTACTATTACAATGTGTGCTAATGCTACATCGCAATTAAGTGATATAACTATAAGCGGTGTTTGGTCTTCAAGCAATCCATCTGTAGCTACTGTCGGCTCATCTACTGGTATTGTTACCGGTGTGTCTGGTGGTTCTGCTACTATTTCTTATATTTTAACAAGCGGCGTATGTTCTGGTTATAGCACAACGACCGTTTCTGTCAATTCTTTACCTGCTGTTGCATCAATAACAGGAAACACCAACCTATGCTTCGCTGGTGGTTCTTATCTTGGTACTTCGCCTACATCTGTATTGAGCGACGCTACATCAGGTGGTGCATGGAGCAGCAGCAATTCTGCCATTGCTTCAATAGGTACTTCGCATACCGTAGCCGGCGTTGCTCCGGGTTCTGCAACAATAAGCTATACTTATAATAACGGGACTTGTAGTAACAGCGCAACTGTAAATGTAGTTGTAAGTGCTACGCCATTACCAATATCTGTTTTCCCATCTACTGCAAGTGTTTGTACCGGTGGCCCGGCTGCTTTGTTAACTACTTCTGGTGGGGATATTGTACAGGTAGCTACTTTCACACAAACAGTTACTGCAAATGTTAGCGGCGGTGCTCCTGGAGTTCCGGGCTTGGATACTATGACTATAACAGGTATCCCGGCTAATGCTATCGTTACAGACATGAAGGTTACATTTAGCGCTGCAAAATTTAGCGGTAGCCCTGAGTACACTGATCTTAACTTTAACCTCAGTGCACCGGACGCAAGCATTATTAATCTGGTTAATGCGGAAGGTGGTACAGGTGCTCCAAACTTTATTAACACTATCCTCAGTTCGGAAGGTGTTACTTCAATGTCATCATCTATTGTTTTCTCGGTTTCAGCTACTTATGCTGCTGACCTGGCTTCTGGTGTTGGCACTCCCGCTTATCTTTCAAATACAAATAGGTGGTCTGATTTGTATGCAACGCCAAACGGTTTATGGACCTTGGTTGGTGACGATACTTATACCAGCGGTGTTACCAAGATCAGCTCATGGACACTGACAGTATATTATACAGTTCCATCTGCTGATGTTACATGGTCTCCGGTTACAGGATTGTACATGGATTCAGGTGCCACTAATCCATACTCTGGTAGTGCAACTGACACTGTATATGCAGTAACGCCTACAGCTTCAGTAACTACATATACTGTTACATCTTCAAGCGGTGCGTGTGCTACTACCTCTACTGCTACAGTTACTGTTAACCCAACACCTTCTATTACAGGTATTTTGGGTGCTAATCAAGTATGCCTTAACTCATCGATCAATTTAAGTGATCTTACATCGGGCAGTTCTTCATCATGGACGAGCAGTAAACCTTCTACAGCTTCTGTTACATCTACAGGGCTTGTAAATGGTGCAGCAGCGGGTACTGCTACGATCACATATAGTGTAACCAATACTTATGGTTGCTCTAATTATACTACTTCTACAATTACAGTTAACCCGCTACCTGGTGTTCCTCCGGTTAATGGTGTTAAAACCGTATGTGTTGGTGCATCTTCTCGTCTTAATGATGATGCTTCCGGTGGCATATGGAGTGCTACAAGTTCATTTGCTTCAGTAGACGGCTCTGGTAATGTTACCGGTATCACTGCTGGTACTGCATCAATTACTTACACTTTAACGAACATATATGGTTGCACTAATTATGCAGTAACAACCGTTACAGTTAACCCTTCACCTGATGCAATCACAGGTGCAGCCGCTGTTTGTCTTGGTTCGATGACTACATTAGCGGATGATATTTCAGGTGGATCTTGGAGCGCATCAAACAGCAATGTTGGTTTAGATGGTTCTGGTGACGTTACTGGCGAAATAGTAGGTACTTCAGTTATTACATATGCATTACCTGCCGGTTGTTATACGACTGCGATAGTAACTGTTAACCCACAGCCCGATGTAATATCAGGGTCGGGCGCAGTTTGCCAAGGTGCAACAATTACATTAACAGATGCTCCTTCAGGTGGTTCATGGACAAGCAGCTTCTTAAGTGTTGCTACTATTGGTTCTGCAAATGGTATACTGTCTGGTTCAATAGCAGGCACTACTACTATTAATTACACATTATCTACGGGCTGTACTTCAAGCACTGTTGTTACAGTTAATCCTTCACCTGATGCAATCACAGGTACAACAGCTGTTTGTCTTGGTTCAATGACAACATTAGCGGATGATATTTCCGGTGGTTCATGGAGCGCATCAAATAGCAATGTTGGCTTAGATGGTTCTGGAGATATTACTGGCGAAGTAGTAGGTACTTCAGTTATTACATATACATTGCCCGCTGGTTGTTATACAACTACGATCGTAACTGTTAATGCGCAACCAGGTGTAATATCAGGGTCGGGCACGGTTTGCCAGGGCGCAACAATTACATTAACAGATGTTCCTTCAGGCGGTTCATGGACAAGCAGCTTCTTAAGTGTTGCTACTATTGGTTCTTCAAATGGTATGCTGTCTGGTTCAATAGCCGGTACTACTACTATTAATTATACATTATCTACAGGTTGTACTTCTAGCACTGTTGTTACAGTTAACCCTTCACCAACAGCTATATTTGGTACAGCTGCTGTTTGTAACGGTTCTATGATTACATTGACTGATGGTATATCAGGTGGTTCATGGAGCGCATCAAACAGCAATGTTGCCTTAGATGGCTCTGGTGACATTACTGGCGAAACAGTAGGTACTTCAGTTATTACGTATACATTGCCTGCCGGTTGCTATTCAACGAGGATTGTAACCGTTAACGCTCAGCCTGTTGCTATCACTGGTTCGGGCACAGTTTGTGCCGGTGCTACTATTACACTTAGTGATGCTCCTTCAGGTGGTTCATGGACAAGCAGCTTCTTGAGCGTTGCTACTATTGGTTCTTCAAATGGTATACTGTCTGGTTCAATAGCCGGTACTACTACTATTAATTATACATTATCTACAGGTTGTACTTCAAGCACTGTTGTTACAGTTAATCCTTCACCAACAGCTATATTTGGTACAGCTGCTGTTTGTAACGGGTCTATGATTACATTGACTGATGGTATATCAGGTGGTTCATGGAGCGCATCAAACAGCAATGTTGGATTAGATGGTTCTGGTGACATTACGGGCGAAACAGTAGGTACTTCAGTTATCACATATACATTGCCAGCCGGTTGTTATTCAACAAGGATAGTAACCGTTAATGTACAGCCTGCAGCAATCTCCGGAAACACTATTGTTTGTGCCGGTGGTACTGCTACATCACTTAGTGATTCGCCAACTGGTGGCACTTGGAGTAGCAATGCTACAGGTATTGCTACAGCGGGTTCTTCAACAGGCATTATTACTGGTGTATCCGGTGGTACTGCAACAATCAGTTATATTTTATTTACCGGTTGTAATTCAACAATAATTGTAACAGTATATCCGGCTCCGACAGCAATACTTGGTACGAAAGCAGTATGTGCCGGTTCTGTAACTAGCTTAACTGATGCCTCAATCGGAGGAACATGGAGCAACAGCAATACCAATGCTTCAATAAATAGTTCAGGCATTCTTAGTGGCCTTACCGCAGGTACAACGGTTGTTACTTATACACAGCCCGGTGGATGTTATGTTGCAACTATAGCAACTATAAACTCTTTACCGGCAATTATCACAGGTAGTAGCACTGTATGTATAGGGTTGACAACCACATTAAGTGATGTTACAACTGGAGGCGTATGGAGTAGTTCTAATACATCTATTTCTACTATCGGCTCTACTACTCGTATAGTTACAGGTATTGCTCCCGGTGCAGACACTATTGCATATACACTTTCTACAGGTTGTAAACGGACATATGACATGACTGTAAACCCGGTCACACCTGTACTTGGCAACTCGCCTGTATGTGTAGGCGCTACAATAACACTGAGCGATGCTACTAGTATAGGTACATGGAGCAGCAATGCAGTGACTAAGGCAACAGTTGGCTCTTCAACTGGTATAGTTACGGGTGTGGCTGCAGGTACAGCTACAGTTACCTATACGGCATCTACAGGATGTACTGCTACAACAATAATAACAGTTAATCCGATCGCAAATATCAGTGGTGCAACAACAGTATGTCAGAATGCAACAACAACACTGAGCGATGCTACCACTGGAGGTACATGGTCCAGCACTAACCCAACCATAGCAACCGTCGGTTCTACTGGTATAGTTAGTGGTTTGAGTGCAGGTTCAACTGCAGTGACCTATAAAATAACAACAACTGGTTGTATGAACATTGTGACGGTAAATGTTAACCCGATCACTCCGATACTTGGCACACTAAGTGTTTGTGTTGGATCAACAACCTTGTTAACCGATGCAACTTCAGGTGGCGCATGGAGCAGCAGCAATGCAGCTCATGGATCAGTAGGTTCAACATCTGGCATCGTAACCGGGGTTGCAGCAGGAACTGCTACGATCACTTATCTTGAATCCACCGGTTGTAAATCTACCGCAACAGTGACAGTGAACGCCAACTCTCCAATTTTGGGTACAACAACTGTATGTAGTGGCTCAACTATTACATTGAGCGATGCTACGGCTGGTGGTACATGGAGCAACTTAAGTTCAACTTTAGCTTCTGTTGGTTCTACTGGTATTGTAACGGGTGTTGCAGGTGGTACATCAACAATATCTTACACTACCGCAACAGGTTGTTTTGATGTCCTAGTGGTTACTGTTAACCAGTCGCCATTAATATTTGGTACTTCATCACTTTGTATTGGCACATCATCAACCTACTCGGATCTGCCTGGTGGAGGCGCATGGAGTAGCAGCAACGCATCAATTGCTTCAGTAAGCTCTACAGGGTCAGTAACGGGTGTTGGTGCAGGCAATGCAACAATATCATACGTTCTTTCTTCAGGTTGTAAAGCGACTCAATCAGTGACCGTAAATGCTAATCCTGCAGCAATAACAGGGGGAAGCAATGTATGTAGCGGTTCTATGATTACTTTGAGTGATGTTACAGTTGGCGGTTCATGGAGTGTAGATGTGAATGCTTCTGTAAATGGCTCGGGTAGTGTCACGGGTACATCTGTAGGGGTTGCTAATATTACTTATTCACTTTCTACGGGTTGTATGGCAACAAGAGCAGTAACTGTAGCTGCAACGCCTTCTGCTATCAGTGGTACATTCTCTATATGTGCAGGCTCATCTGAAACGCTTAGCGATGCAGTGAGTGGTGGTACATGGAACAGCAGCAATACAGCAACTGCTACTATCGGAGCAGCTACTGGCTTGCTTACAGGTATGTCCGTAGGCACTACCAATATAACATATGCAACTGCAGCAAGCTGTTTTGCAACAACAACAGTTACGGTAAATTCAATACAACCAATTTCCGGTGGGTCTACAGTATGTGCAGGTAACACACTTGCATTAACTGATGCGAGCATCGGTGGTACATGGAGTACTTCAACTCCTGGTGTAATTACAATTGATACAACGGGATTAGTTCAAACTTCAATTCCCGGTACTGCAGTAGTTATCTATACCTTGTCATCAGGCTGTAGCCGTAGCTTGACAATTACTATTAACCCCGCACCATCAGCTATTACCGGCTCATTGTCAATATGTGCAGGAGCCGTGGATACCTTGGGTGATGATGGTAGCGGTTCATGGACCAGTAGTGCTCCGGGTGTAGCTACAGTTGGTAGCGGTAGCGGTATTGTAACTGCAGGTTCATCAGCAGGTACAACAACGATTACTTATACAGCTGGCGCAGGATGTTCTATTACTGCAGTATTGACTGTAAATGCTAATCCATTGCCAATACAGGGTGCAACTTCAGTGTGTCTTGGTTCTACCGTGACATTATCTGATGCAATTACAGGTGGTACATGGATCAGCAGTAATGGCAATGTGTTATTAGATGGTTCAGGAGACCTGACAGGGGTTGCTATAGGTTCTTCTACAATTACTTATATGCTGTCATCAGGTTGTTACATAACTTATCCTAATACAGTACTTGCTCTTCCTGCGCCAATTACAGGGCTAACAACCGTATGTGTAGGTGGTAGTACCGGTTTGATGGATAGCACTTCAGGAGAAGTATCTTATGCCAGCAGCAATACATTGGTAGCTACTGCTAATAATGCAGGTTATGTAACAGGTATAGCCGCAGGTTCTGTTACCATTACTTATAAAGTGTCATCAGGTTGTATAGCTACTACGGCAGTTACAGTAGCACCATCTTTAAGCGGAAGTATCATAGCTTTTTATGATTTGCTTAGTGAGTGCGCAGGTACTGATAATATCATGCTATCAGATTTAACTGGTACCGGAAACTGGACTACCAGCAATTCATCCGTAGCCACTGTAGATGGTGAAGGTGATGTTACCGGTGTTGCAGGTGGTACTGCTACCATCACTTATACAGAGACGGGTGTAGCGGGTTGTTCTGCTACACAGGTAGTAACTGTTTATCCGGTGGCTGCTGTCACAGGCGCATCATCTATATGCTTAGGCGCTACTACTACATTGCATAATGCAGTAGCTGGTGGTACATGGAGCGTAGAAGGCTCAGTTTCAATAGGTTCAAGTTCAGGTATTGTTACCGGTCTTTCTACTGGCAGTGCATTTATCGAATACAGCACGCCTGCCGGTTGCTTAAGTAATTTTGTAATAAATGTTAATCCAACCGCAGTGCTTTCAGGCAATAGCCCGATATGCACAGGTGGTTCAATAACCATAACAGCAGATCAAAGTGGAGGTTCATGGAGCAGTAGTAACAGCAATGTAGCAATAGATGCTTCAGGGGATGTTACTGGTTTATCTGCAGGTATTTCTACGATCAGCTATATTTTGCCAACAGGCTGTTTGACCACTGCAATCGTAACAATTAATGCATTGCCGGTTGCAATTGCAGGTCCATCAGCTGTGTGTTCAGGTTCTTCAATTTCACTGACTGATGCTACATCAGGTGGCTCATGGAGCGCATCAGGCTCTGCTTCTGTAGGAACGAATGGGGTTGTTACCGGTACTTCGGCAGGTACGGCTACTAGTGTTTACTCAACGGGCACGGGCTGTACAACAGCTGTAGTTATTAATATTAATGAAACCCCTGGTGCAATCAGCGGCCCATCATCAGTATGTGACCTTACTACGGTTACTCTGGCTGATACTTCTGCCGGTGGTACATGGAGCAGCAGCAATGGTAATGTAACTGTAGATGGCTCAGGCGATGTTACTGGTGCAACAGATGCGAATGGTACTTCTGTGATCACTTATACTTTAGCTGACGGTTGTTATACTACTACTGCAATTAACGCTGTAGAGTTGCCATCTGCGATCATGGGTAATACATCAGTATGTATAGGGTTGTCTACTAGCTTAAGTGATATACCGTCAGGTGGTATATGGAGTAGCACAAGTGCAACAGTTTCAGTAGGTTCTACAAGTGGCCTTATTACAGGTGTTAGTACAGGTTCAGCCACTATAATATACTCAGTTGGTTCTGGTTGCACTACTTCTGCAGTAGTTAATGTTTATGCTACTCCGGAAACTATATCCGGTAGCTTGTCTGGTTGCGCTGGTTCTACCCTTGCCCTCTCTGATACAGGCTTTGGTACATGGACCAGCAGTAACATCGCGATGGCAACTGTAGGGATATCAACTGGTATTGTTACTATAGGATCTGCCACAGGGACTGTTAATATCACATATACAGCATCCAGCACTTGTATGACAACGAGTACGGTTACGATCAATGCCAATCCTTTACCGATACAAGGCTCAGCCTCTGAATGTATAGGTTCGACAATATCATTAAGTGATGCTACTATAGGTGGTTCATGGAGCTACAGTGGGTCGAATATCACCTTAGCTGGTTCAGCAAATGTTACCGGTATAAGTGCAGGTGTTGCTACGATCAGTTATACACTGCCTGACGGCTGCTCTGCAACTTATTCAAATACAGTTCATGCCAATCCGTCGCCAATCACTGGTGTAGGAACAGTATGTATAGGTGGTATAACTATACTTTCTGATACAACTTCTGGCGCGGTATCATATACCAGCAGCAATACATTAATAGCTACTGCCAACAACGCAGGTGCAGTAACCGGAGTTGCACAGGGCTCAGTTACTATTACTTACAAGGTATCATCAGGTTGCACTACAACAACAGTAGTATCTGTATCACCGGCACTGGCATCTATCACAGGAGCGGGCAGTCCGATCTGTACAGGCGTACCAACCGCACTGGCAGATGCATCAGGTGCGGGTATATGGAGCAGCAGTAATACATCGGTAGCAACAATAGGTTCATCAAGTGGTTCATTAACAGGATTGACCGCAGGTACATCAACGATCTCTTATTCCGTTGCAGGTAGCTCGGGCTGTATAAGCACCACTGTTGTAACCATCAGTGCGGCACCGGCCATCACAGGAGCAACCACTTTATGTTCATCAGCAACAATAACACTGACAGATGCAGCAACAGGCGGTACCTGGTTCAGCACCAATACATCAGCAGCAACAATAGGCACTAACGGCGTTGTTTCAGGAGCAGGGGCAGGCGTTACCACGATCAGTTACACGGCACCATCAGGCTGTGTGGCAACAACAGTGATCAGTGTCAACGCATCGCCATCAGTAATTACCGGAACAACGGTAGTGTGCCAGGGTAGCAGCTCAACACTTACTGATTCACCATCAGGTGGTACCTGGAGCACCAGCACCGGTATTGTAGGTGTGGTTGGTTCAACCGGTGTTATTACAGGTAACGGCGTAGGAACAGCAACGATCACCTATACATATGGCGGTTGTTATGCAACAACTACGGCAACATCCAATGCATCACCAACACCGATCAATGGCGTAGTGAGTGTATGTTCAGGATCAACAACGTCATTATCCGACGCAACAACAGGTGGTGTATGGAGCAGCACAGGAGCAGCAACAATAGGCACTAACGGTATCGTTACCGGCGGTGCTACTGCAGGCACAGCAACGATCAGTTATATAACAGGATTAGGTTGTGGAGTAGCAACGGTAGTAACCGTAAAAGAAACACCGGGAGCAATACTTTATAACACGGCAGTATGTATCGGATCAACGATCACACTGAGCGATACAGCAAGCGGTGGTACCTGGAACAGCGGTAATACAGCAAT
>CAIRZD010000133.1 GCA_903882965.1 uncultured Bacteroidota bacterium | reverse complement strand
GGTGAAGACCGTAAAGCGATGAAAAAGAGAGAAAAAGGTGTAAAAAAGGCAGACAGAGCCCAAATAAAAGAGGAAGAACATAAATAATACCCTACCCGATCACCTGTTTTAAGCAGGGAAAGGGTTTAGAAATAACTGGAATTTTTAAAAAAAATCCGGGCGGCATATGCTACCCGGATTTTTCTTTTTGTATCTTTCTGAAAAAGTATCCATAATGTAAGAACCTATATGGATATTCATTTTTATCACTTTAAAATAAAAAAACATGAAAAAATACCTATTAATCGCATTATTAGGGTTTATTACTACTGATCTTATAGCCCAGGAAGCAGATAAGGCTGGAAAAAAGGAAGCGAAAAGCAACAAGAAAGAGCAGGAAATGAAGCAAGACGCCAAAAAGGGCGAGGTGAGAAAAGCGGAGAAAAAGAAAGAAAAATCTGAAAAGAAGGAAAAAAAGGAGCAGGTAAAAGAAGAAAAGGGTAAATAACGCATGCATATTTTTCATTTAGTTATGCACGATACAATGGCTTGTATTGTGGATAACATGGTGTTAAAAAAATATTTTCCTCCTGCTTTTGCAATATTGTTATGAGATGAATAATTTATTATTTATCTTGCCGCCACAAACATAAAAAATGATGAAAAACTTCTTACTTACATTCTTAGCAATCGTATTACTCGGCGTAACAAACATGTACGCACAAGACTCTAAAACCAAGTCAAAAGATTTCCATTGCTACAGCGCCTGGAAAAAGGATTGGAAAGCAGACAAAAAAATGTATAAAGTACATAAGAAAATGTGGCAAGACAGGCCATGGGCTGCTGCTCGCAAACAACGTAAGGCAGATAAAAAAGCGTGGAAAAGCGAAAGAAACGAGTGGGAATTTAACCATGGTTACAACCGTCATAGCTACTTCTGGTATTAATATTCTTTAAGTGACCTAATTTATAGCCCCTGTGAACAACGGGGGCTATTTTTTTGTTCTTATATCCTGATCTACCTACTAAAATCACCTTCTTTTTTTATTAATAATGAAATTGTAGCGCTACTTTTGCAGCTATCTAAAAAAATCTTAATGAAAAAGTCTCTTTTATTATTTATTGCCGGAATAATGATGCTGGGCGCACGCGCCGATGAGGGCATGTGGATACCCATGCTGATAGGAAAAAACTATGATGAAATGCTGCGCCTGGGCCTACGGCTGAATGAGGATGATATTTACAGTATAAATCACAGCAGCCTTAAAGATGCGGTGCTGCAATTCGGGGGTGGCTGCACTGCCGAAATGATCTCTGATAACGGACTGCTCCTTACCAACCACCATTGTGGCTATGATGCCATTGCCAACCTGAGCACAGTAGACAGAAACCTGCTGGACAATGGTTTCTGGGCGCATAATTTACAGGAAGAGCTGCCTGCACAAGGTGTTACGGCATTGTTCCTGGAAAGTATAGCCGATGTCACTGACAAGGTGAAGGCCGCGGTAGGTAATGCAACCGGTGAAGACTATACCAAGAAATATGATGCTGTAAAAAAAGAAATAGAAGATAAAGCAGCAAGTGATGGCAAGTATGTGGCCAGTGTGAAAGATTATTTTAACGGGAACCAATTTTTCCTGCTGATCTATAAAAGGTATACTGATGTAAGATTGGTAGGCACGCCGCCGAAATCACTGGGCAAATTTGGTGGTGATACAGATAACTGGATGTGGCCGCGGCATACGTCGGATTTCTCTATGTTCCGGATATATGCTGATGAGAACAACCAGCCAAAACCCTACAGTGCTACGAATGTGCCTTATCATCCTAAAAAATTCTTACCGGTATCTGTGCGCGGCGAGCATGAGGGTGATTATGCAATGGTGATGGGTTATCCTGGCCGCACCAACCGCTATGAAGTATCGTATGGTGTGAGCCTTGCCATTAATGTTGTGAACCCATCAATAGTTACTTGCAGGGACCTTCGCCTCGCGATCCTTCGCAAGCATATGGATATGAATAAGGCTACTTATCTGCAACTAACATCGATCTATTCAAGTATAGCTAATTATTGGAAATATTTCATCGGGCAAACAGAGCAGCTTAAGCGCCTGGATATAGTGAACCAAAAAAGTAAAGCGGAAGATGCATTCTCGAAATGGGAACGCGAGCATAATATGGCTACAGACCTGCTGGGGAAATTTGCCAGTATGTATACGGACTATACACCTTATGCCAAGCATGCGGTATACTACTCTGAGTGTTTCAGGGCATCAGCAATTGCCCGGATGGGTGCAGCCCTTAAACCACTGTATGATGCTTACCAGCGGCACAATGGCACCTTATCTGATGACACACTGAAGAAATACATTGCGACGGCAAAGACAGGATACAGATCAACAATGAAGCTGTTTGACATGGGTACGGAAAAAGAAATGATGGCTGAGATGACGGAACTGTATTATGAAAATGTGCCTAAAAACCAGTTGCCGGATATTTATGCCAAAACGATCTTAAAGAATAAAGATGCCAAGAGTAAAAAAACATATGCAGACTATACAAGTTTTGTTTTTGCCCATACTTTTTTGACAGACAGCAATAAGTTCAACGCTTTTTGCAAAGCCCCATCCCTGGCGAAATTAAAAAATGATGCGGCGATGCAATACGCAGTTAGTTTCATCTCTAATTACACAACTAATTACCAGCCTAAAGTTGAAGCTTTCGGGTATAGAAAAGCAGAGTTGAGCAAGCAATATGTACATGAACTGATGGAGCAAAATGAAGATAAAATCTTCTACCCGGATGCCAACTCTACGATGCGCATCTCTTATGGCACGGTGAAAAGCTATGACCCGCAGGACGGCGTACATGACAAATACTTCACGACACTGGACGGCCTTGTGGCAAAGTACAAGCCGGGCAGCGATGAATTTGATGCACCAAAGGAGCTTATAGACTTATATAATGCAAAGGATTATGGCCGCTATGCTGATGCCGATGGCACGCTGCATACCTGCTTTATTACTAATAATGATATTACAGGCGGCAACTCCGGCAGCCCTGTAATGAATGCTTACGGAGAGCTCATTGGCGCTGCGTTTGATGGCAACTGGGAAGCGATGAGCGGAGATATAGCTTTTGATAAAAAATACAAACGCACAATAGTTTGTGATATCCGTTTCATACTGTTCCTGATAGATAAAATGGGGCACGCGGATAACCTGATCAAAGAAATGGATGTAAGGTATTAAGCAGGCAACCCAATTATAGTTTTCTTGAGAAAGCGGCCGGCGAAAACCGGCCGCTTTCTTATTTTGATCATTCCGGTGGCATATTCTTTATGTGGATGATTTGTGAAGCCGATTTTATAACAACAAATTTCCAGTACTAATTAGTAAATTGCGAGAGGATCAAGCATAATGTAATTGCCGTTATTCTTTAAAATAAAAAAAATGCCTGTAAAACTAAAGAACATTTTTATAGTAGATGATGATAAACTGACGTCAATGATGTTAAGTGATCATCTGCAGGAAAATCCGCTGAACAATGTAACTGTATTTCATACGGGAGAAGAGTGCATCAGGAATTTGCAACTAAACCCGGATGTGATCATTCTTGATTATAATCTTAGCTCTGAGGTTCGTGATGCTGCGGATGGCATGGAGATACTGCAACAAATAAAGAAAATTGATCCGGATGTACACGTCATTATGCTTTCTTCACAGGATGAATATGGTAAAGCCCTTCAAGCTATTGTGAAAGGTGCGCTGGAATATGTAGTAAAAGATGATGAGGCTTTTAAAAGGATAGACCATATTTTAGAAGGCTGATCTTACCCCTCTATATTAACCCTTCTTGATGTACCGAATGAGGTATAGAGATATAAGTATATCATACGGGAAAGGCGCATAAGGTATGGCTGCGCAATGATGACTACAAATGTACTTACGCCAAGATAGATGAACACGCTATTATCTTTATAGGATAGACCAAAGATGGGCCAATACCATAGCAAGTTGAGGAAGAAAAGGATCATAGTGAGCGCGTAGTTAATACCACCGCCGTTGTTGCTTTCTGATTTCATTCGTTGCCCGCATATCTCGCATTCATCTTTTAATGCAAGACATTTATCCAGCGGGAAAACACTTTTATTTATAAATACGCTGCTCCTCCTGCAACTGGGGCATTTCATTGTAAGCATTGCAGGCAGTAACGCAGGTTTTTTTGATGAAGATGTCATTTGGTTGCAAATTTAATTTATTTTGACAACATCACTGTATATCAAACAATTATGACGGTCGCCTTTTCTTTGCGAGTTCCATCTTTACTATTGTCTCCCCTTTTAATATTTGCTTACCCTTCTTATATCGGGCTATAGCATTTACGCAGGCCAGCTGCAGTAATTTTTTGATCTCTTTTGGGGGGAAATCACTTTTGTCTATAACTTTTATATAACGGTATAGGCTACCATTGCCTATTAATATCTTTCCTGGATCGTCTATTTCGGAGCCACGGTTAAAGCCGAAGTTTACATGCTTGCTAAACACGGCTATGCTACAAAATGCATCCCCGGCAGTATCAGACAATGAAAACCCGAATGCAAGTGCATTATAATTATCATAAATAAGCTCATTACTTTCGGGGTAAAGTGTATAGACAAAGTCTCTTAACCATAATGTGATTTTCTGCACATCGGGTGAAAATGGCTTGAGAAATTTCAGCAGTTCTTTAGACTCTTTCCCCATAAGCATAAGATTTAGTCACCTAAAGTATAACAATAAATAAATATTCTTCAAGCAACGGTGGCACAATTTTATGATAGCTATTTTAATAAAACTAATAGTTATGTCAAATCAGAATGAGAAGAAAATAGATGATGATGAATTTATCAAAAACCTGGATACATCGTATCCCTTATCTGGTGGTGAAAATGACGAAGATGAGGAAAACGACGAAGATGAGGATAAAGATGAAGATGTAGAAGATGAAGATTTTAAAGACAGCCTCGACACCGAATTCCCTTTATCAGGTGGTGAAACTGAGATATAATCATATTTTATCATTACGTTTTCCTTGGTTTCTTTTTAGCAGCCGGAAACAATACATTGTTGAGGATAAGCCGGTAACCGGGTGAATTAGGGTGCAGGCTTAAGTCAGTTGGTGGATCATATACCATGTGTTGGTAATCTTCAGGGTCATGGCCACCATAAAATGTCCAGGTACCTTTACCATATTCTCCGTGAATATAGCGGGCTTCATTGGCGGGTTTGCAATCGCCCATTACCAGTACGCTTGATTTCAGGACCTCTTTACGGAAAGAAGTTGTTTGGCCCATGAACCCTTTTATGGTTGTAGTGTGGTCCTGGCAGAGCATTGCAGGTACCGGGTCAAACTTTGCGGAGAATGTAAAGAGGCTGAAATAATCTTCAGCTTTGGGAATCTTACGAAAGTTAGTGTTGTCTATATTTGAATACTCGTATTCGTAGGGGTTGGTAACCAATGTAAAATCCTTGAACGCGAAACTTTTGGTGTAATCAAGTTTTTGCTGGGCGCTGGGGTCCATTGGGTCTCCGTCAAAAGGTTCGGCGCAAATATCAACGCCATCTGCTGCAAGGGCTATATCATAAGTGTCTGTAGCAGAACACATGGCAAACATAAATCCACCACCGGCAACAAAATCACGTATTTTTTTAGCTACCGCAAGTTGTAACTGAGATACTTTTTTATAACCATGTTTTGCGGCCATTGCCTCAGCTTCTTTCTGGTCTTTCTGATACCATGAAGCGGTGCGGAACTGTGCCCAGAACTTGCCATACTGGCCGGTAAAGTCTTCATGATGCAAGTGTAACCAATCATATTTGGGAAGCGCATCTGCCAATACCTCATCATCATATACTTTATCAAATGGTATCTCGGCATAGGTGAGTACGAGCGTTACGGCATCATCCCATGGCTCTTTGTTTGGTGGGGCATAAACAGCAATCTTAGGGGCTTTTTCCAGCTTAATAATGTCGCCGTTAAAATCGGGGTTACCAATCTGATTAAGAATACCGCCATATTGGGCATCGCTCATTACCTCATAAGTGACACCTCTAAGCTTACACATTCTTTCTATGCTCTCCACCTGGTCAATACCGAAACTTCCACCTTTATAATTAAGCAACCAGTCGATCGTCAGGCCAGCCTTAAGTGCAGCATATGCTACTCCGTATGCTTTCAGGTGATTAGCCTGCCCTTCGGCATCCATAGGTATAAAAATTTTTGAAGCGAATGCAGGAATATGAAATATCACACAAGCAAAAACACCACACACTAATGACCTGTATCTCATTTTTTAGTATAATTATAAGGGATGTAAGTTACCGATTATGCTGAAATATACGCTGTGGCATACAGTTTTTAACCCAAATTTTGCAGTAATATATTAGCAAAATATGGCAAAAAATGTTGGTATACCGGGATTTAATCCATTTGACTAAGCTCAGTATAAATGTAACGGAACTTGATTATATTTAACCCTCAAAAAATAATCACCCGGTTTAACAAAATAAATTGTTTAGCCTTCAAAAAAAATAATCATGGCGGATACAGCATCAAAACCATTTCCTTCAGACATTGAAATTTCAAGATCAGCGGTGTTAAAACCGATCTCTGAGATCGCACAAAAACTGGGTATTAACCCGGACGACATTATTCCTTACGGAAAGTATAAAGCTAAGGTGCCTCTCAGCTACCTAAACGAGGAAAAGATCAAAAACAGTAACCTGATTCTTGTAACAGCAATCACACCTAACAAAGCAGGTGTAGGCAAGACCGTAACCAGTGTAGCACTATCACTCGGGCTGAATTATATAGGCAAGAAAGCTGCTGTTGCGCTTCGGGAGCCGAGCCTCGGCCCTTGTTTCGGTATGAAGGGCGGCGCTGCGGGCGGCGGATATTCGCAGGTATTGCCGATGGAAGATATCAACCTGCACTTTACCGGTGACTTTCATGCCATTACCTGTGCAAATAATATGATAGCCGCATTGCTGGACAATTACCAATATCAAAACAGGAATACTGAAAAGGCCCTGGATAGAATAGTGTGGCGCCGTGTGCTAGATGTAAACGACCGATCGCTTCGTAATGTTGTTACCGGCCTTGGCGGGAGTGCTAACGGTATTCCTACCGAAGCCGGCTTTGACATTACCCCGGCATCGGAAATCATGGCCCTATTCTGCCTTGCATCAGATATGGACGACCTGCAGGCAAGAATAGAGCGTATAGTACTGGGGTATACACGTGATAAGAAACCATTCACTGTAAAAGACCTTGATATAGCCGAATCTATAACCGTGCTGCTAAAAGACGCGCTTTTACCAAACCTGGTGCAAACCACGGAACAGACAACTGCCTTTGTACATGGCGGCCCTTTTGCAAATATCGCCCATGGTTGCAACTCTGTACTGGCGACTAAAATGGCACTAAGCTGTAACGATTATGTAGTAACTGAATCAGGCTTCGGAAGTGACCTCGGTGCAGAGAAATTCCTGGATATAAAATGCCGCCATACCGGCTTAAGGCCTAAGGCTACCATAATCGTTGCCACATCAGCAGCGCTGAAACTGCATGGCGGTGTACCGGCAACTGAGATCAGCAAACCCAATATGGAGGCACTGATAGCCGGGCTGCCTAACCTGCAAAGGCATATTGAGAATATGAAGAACTTTGGCCAAAGCGTAGTGGTATCGTTCAACAAATTCAAACATGATACAGATGAAGAAGTAACCCACCTCGCTAATTTCTGCGAGCAGCAAGGTGTTGTATTTGCTATAAACAATGGGTTTACGAAGGGCGGTGAAGGGGCTGCGGAACTGGCGAAAAAAGTGGTGGCTATTATAGAGCACCATCCTTCAAAAGACATCAACTTCACTTACGAACTTACGGACAGCATCAAAACGAAGATCGAAAAGATAGCTACAAAAATATACAGAGCAGGAGAAGTAGTATTTACCGGGCCTGCCGCTATAAAGCTGAAACAATTTGCAGATAATGGCTGGGGCAACCTGCCTGTATGTATCGCCAAGACACAGTATTCTTTTACCGACAATGAAAAGAATATATGCGCACCATCAGGGTTTACCATCAATATCCGCGACCTGGTGATCAATGCAGGGGCAGGCTTTATTGTGGCTGTAGCCGGTGAGATCATGCGTATGCCGGGGCTACCAAAAGACCCCCAGGCTATGCACATTAAACTGGTGAACGGGAATATTGAAGGGTTGAGTTAATGGCTCAATTGCTGAATGGCGTAATTGCTCAATACTCTTAAGTTGTATAAAACAGCATCTTTTCCTACAAAAAAACCGTTCAGGGATTCTGAACGGTTTTTTTTAATTATGGTTAAGTCAGTTTATTAATCATTACAGTCGCACTCATCAGGCTCCTGGGTGAAATTCTCCATTCTTTCATGGAGTGTAAACGTTTCAGAACTGTCATCAGCATATACTATCTCGCTGATGCACCAATGCAGCCCTTCCGGCACACAAATATATAAGTTGCCTATAGCGCGGGGATCAATTCTGTCGCCTTCAATTTTTGCTTCCTTGGTAAGTAACTTATTATAAACCGAAGAATAAAAAGTGTAAGAAACACTCTTTATTTTCTTATCTACCCTATTCTGTATCTTTACTATATACCGCTCTTTACCACAGTTATAACAATCAGTACACTCCTTTTTAAAGGAGCAGAGATAAAAAATCTTATTGTGCCGCAGATAATCATTATCCCCTGCATATAAAGCGGAGTTGCTGAATAATAGCACAGATACAAAAAGCAAAACGCTGAAACGGGATAGCATATTCAATATTTGATTTTGGTCACTTTAGCTACAAATATATAAAATGGCTGATAAACGCAATGGTTTAGTTTGAATATTTTTAGAATCTCCTGTATCGATGCAAGTTATTATTGATGTGGGCTCCCTCATATATATACCAACAACTTATCAGATTTGCGGTTTATCCCGTATTTTTGCTATAGTTTCATTAAAAACCTTTTCTGTATGCGTTTATAT
This sequence comes from uncultured Bacteroidota bacterium, assembly GCA_903882965.1. GTDB lineage: Bacteria > Bacteroidota > Bacteroidia > Chitinophagales > Chitinophagaceae > Nemorincola. The sequence continues at coordinate 20,175 of CAIRZD010000133.1, read as the reverse complement.
AGCACCCTTACAATATTATGTCTTTTCACACGTGTAATATCATTTGCCCAAGCCCCGGCTTTGACAAATGATGCCAATGCAATACCTGCAAAGGAGAATATATATGAGATCAAGAATAATTTTTTAATGCACGTACTCCATAATCCAACAGATAAAGAAAAAGACGAGAATGACAATGACCTTGCCCGGTTTAACAGGTGGTATAATTTTGTTGCTCCTCGCTGCTACCCTACCGGCGATATGCCGCGCCCAAACATTTTGATAGAGGAAACCAGGAAAGCTGTGAGCGGGCGTAAGTTGAGTGCAAGCAGAAGTACAAGTGCAACAAATGTGTGGCAACCTGTGGGGCCTATGCAAGTGCCTACAAACAATAATGGTATAGGGCGTATAAATTGTATCGTTATAGACCCATTGGATACGAATACTTTGTATGTTGGTTCGGCTTGTGGTGGTGTACATATCAGCCATAACGGCGGCCTTACATGGGCATCTAACAGTGACTACTTCCCATCGTTAAGCATAGCAGATATTGCTGTAAACACTGTTCATACAGACACCCTGTATGCTGCTACAGGTGATGGGTATGGCTATGTTGATGATGGATACAATACCTTTTGGGGTGGGCTATATTCAGCCGGTGTGATGAAAAGTACTGATGGTGGTAATACATGGGATACCACCGGCCTTAGTTTCGTTCAATCAAACAGGGATATTGTTCAGAAACTGCTTATAAACCCACACAATCCTAATATTTTGCTGGCTGCGGCTACCAATGGTATCTGGCAAACCACAAATGCCGGCTTCAGTTGGACGCATGTATATACCGCTGATCATGTGTATAGTATGGCATTCTACCCCGGTTCCCCGGATACAGTGTACGGTGTAAATAATTCAAGCCTGATCGTATCTTATAACGGTGGTACTACATGGAGCACATTGCATGCAGGTATTAATCCCGCAGCAGACAGGGCCAGTATAGCGGTATCGCCGGTAGCACCCAGTTCCATCTGGTTATTAGATGCAAATGACAGTTTGCATTGGTCTCATAATGGTGGTGTTACTTTTTATACAGTAGCTTCTCCGGCCAGCACTGCAAATTTTTATGGCTACTATGACCGTGTACTTGTAGTCTCCCCTACTGACTCACTATATGTGCTTGCATTTGGCATGATCATGGCCAAGTCGACAGATGGGGCTACTACGTGGGCACATTTAAACCCGGCCGGGGATGTGCATGTAGATAATCATGCGGCTGCAATAAACCCGCTGCATAGTGCTACCATGTATACAGGGAATGATGGTGGGATTTCTATAACCCGCAACGGTGGTGCTACCTGGAAGAATCTGAGCAATGGCCTAATGATCTCACAGATCTACCGAATGAGTTCATCCCGTCAAAACCCGGATACTATGATCTGTGGGCTACAAGATAATGGATCCATTACCTATAATGCCACAAACTGGAATTGGGTTACCGGCGGTGATGGGCAAGCCTGCGCAATAGACCCGCTTGATGATAATGTACAAATATCCTCCTCTCAAAATGGCTATTTTAATCTCTCAACTGATGCAGGGAACACGTTTAATTATCTTAATATAAATGATACCGGCACTTGGACAGCGCCGGTTGCATTTGATCCGAATAATACACAAAATATTTTCTTTGGGTTTAACCATATTTGGGCTACTTATGACCAGGGAACAACATTTACTCAAATATCAGGTGAGCTTTTCGCTGCTGTGGGCGGGGCTTCGTTCCTGGTAGTAGCACCATCAAACAGCCAGGTGCTGTATGCATCAGACCAATCTACAATTTATCGCACCACTGATGGAGGTGTTACATGGACAAACGTAACCGGAAGCCTGGCATCATCTTCAGTAGCTATAACACGTATTGCTGTTGACCCGAGAGATGAAAAGCGTGTATTTGTAACTACATCGGGTTATGTGGCAGGCAGAAAAGTATTTTTAAGTACAGTTGGCGGCACTACCTGGACCAATATCAGCCAGAACCTGCCAAACCTGCCGGCAGACTGCATAGCTATAGATACCAGCACTGCGGGCGCATTATTTGTAGGCACTGACATAGGCGTTTATTATACGGATTCTTCGCAAACAGGATGGAGCTTGTATCAAACAGGGTTACCAAACGTTATTGTAGATGACCTGGATGTAAACTATGGCAATTATATGGTAAGAGCTGCAACATACGGACGAGGTGTATGGCAATGCGGCCTTAAAAAACAACCATTAAGTATACCCAAAGTGTCTACAAGCCCCGCAGCAGGCGTGAAAGTATATCCTAACCCTACCAGCAACACATGGAATCTGCAATTCTTAAAGCAAAAACCGGCAAATTTCGTTGTGAAAGTATCAGACATCAGTGGGCGCACGGTATATACACAAGAGAATGCATACCAGATAGATGCATCTCAACTGGCGAGCGGGGTCTATAACATAGAGGTAGTGGTTGGTGACGCCCATTACAACCTGAAGGCGATAAGAAAATAAAAAATACGTATCATATTAATGTTGCTTATAGGGCTATAATATCAATTCTGAATCTGTATTTGCAGATTTTCAGTTTTGGATATATCTTTGCACATGGCAATAAAATCTAAGTTTTACGGCGAGGGCCTCACGTTTGATGATGTACTCCTTATGCCGGCTTACTCCGAAGTCCTGCCTCGCGAAGTAAGTATCGTTACCAATCTCACAAAAGACATACGGATAAACATACCCATGGTCTCGGCGGCTATGGATACTGTTACTGAAGCCCCGCTGGCTATTGCGCTATCCCGCGAAGGCGGTATAGGCATACTCCATAAGAACATGAGTATTGAGCGCCAGGCGGAACAAGTACGTAAGGTAAAGCGCTCGGAAAATGGACTTATCCTCGACCCAATTACCTTAAAGCCGGATGCAACTGTAGGAGATGCATTGAAAATAATGAAAGACAATAAAATAGGTGGTATCCCTATTGTTGACAACAACAATATACTCGTTGGGATGCTTACCAACCGCGACCTTCGTTTTGAAAGGAATATGAAAAAGAAGGTGAGCGAGGTAATGACAAAAGATAGATTAGTGACTGCCGCTGCCGGTACGGACATGCAAAAGGCAGAAAGGATACTGGAACAATATAAAATAGAAAAACTGCCTATTGTTGATAAAAAAGGTAAGCTGATAGGGCTTATAACTTTCAGGGATACTATCCAGCTTAAGAGTGCACCATATTCATGCAAAGACAGTATGGGCCGCCTAGTGGCAGGTGCAGCAATTGGTATAACATCAGATATACTGGAACGTGTGGAGGCATTAAAAAATGCCGGTGTTGATGTCATTACTCTTGACAGTGCCCATGGTCATTCAAAAGGAGTAATCGATGCCGTGAAAGCGGTAAAAAAAGTATTTAAAACACTACCACTAATTGCAGGCAATGTGGCTACAGCGGCAGGAGCAAAGGCCCTTGCTGCGGCAGGAGCTGATGCTGTGAAAGTGGGCGTAGGGCCGGGGTCTATTTGTACAACTCGGGTAGTTACCGGGGCCGGGGCACCACAGCTAACGGCTATTATGGAAGCTGCACAAGCACTCAAAAAAACGGGGATACCCGTAATTGCCGATGGCGGCATACGATATACCGGCGATATGGTAAAAGCTATTGCAGCGGGAGCATCTTGTGTAATGGCTGGTTCTATTTTCGCAGGTACAGAAGAAAGCCCGGGCGAAACCATTATATACGAAGGACGCAAATTCAAATCATACAGGGGCATGGGCTCTGTGGAAGCCATGCAGGAAGGCTCTAAGGACAGGTACTTCCAGGATATGGAAGCTGATATTAAAAAACTAGTACCGGAAGGTATAGTAGGCCGCGTACCATACAAAGGAACACTTAACGAAGTGGTACAGCAGTTTGTAGGCGGGCTCCGGGCAGGTATGGGTTATTGCGGGGCTAAGGATATAGCTACTTTACAAAACGACTCGCAATTTGTGCGTATCACTCCGGCAAGCATGGCAGAAAGCCATCCGCATGATGTGGTGATCACTAAGGAAGCACCGAATTATAGTAGGTAGGATTTCTCCCGATATATCTCTAAACTAAAGAAGGCATCCCAACCAGGATGCCTTCTTTAGTTCTATTAAAACCTTCAATGCTATTTGTCAATTGTAACATGGAACACCACATGGTCTTCACCTGATGTGATCGTAACCATGTAAATACCGCTTGCGAGTTTATTGCCCAGGCCTACATGTTCGTTTACACTTCCGTTAACCGCCATTGTTGTTTTGGAGTAAACTGTTTGTCCTAAGATATCAGACATTACTATCGTTACTTTATCATCACCCACAGTGCCGGTTGTTCCACTGATCGTAAATTCACCTCTGTTGGGGTTGGGAAGCAAAGTAAAGTGGCTTGCGTTGTTACCTACCTGCTGCACACTGTTTGGCAATACTGTAATTGAGATACCACCACTGAAAATGCTACGAGGGCTGGAGCAAACAAAGCTGCTTGTTTCTGCACAGTTTACAATTTGCCCGTCACGGAGGGAATCAGTAATATACCTGTAAGAAGTAGCCCCCGGCACCGGATTACCATTAATGTACCACTGGAACGATGGCGATGAGCCTGCGCCGGTAGCCACTGCGGTAAATGTATCTACCAGCCCTGCAACCACAGTAGACTGTGATACAGAAACTGATAATGAGTTAGTAGTTTGGTTAAAGACGTGTATAATAAATATACTGCTCACCGCAATTGGTGTGGAGAGGCAAGGATAATTGCTGGTCATAGTTACAATAAGTGTATCTCCATTCTGGGGGGCATATACATAGTATGGTCCGGTGGCTACATTGGTGCCATTTTCTGTCCACAAGTATGTAGGTGCTGTGCCGCCATTTACCGGAACAGCCGCAAACTGCACCGTATCACCTGTGCAGGTACTGTCGTTATGGATAGAAGTAATACTCACAGCCGGAGTTAAAAGCGGGCTCACCGTTATTGTAACACTATTGCTGGCAGTATCGGGGAATGCACATGGAGCATTGCTTGTCATGGTACACGATACATTATCGCCGGTGGCAGGCACATAACTATATGATACGCCTGTGCCGGTTGCCGCGCCATTTACATACCATTGATAAGTAGGTGTAGTGCCCCCATTTACAGGCGTAGCTGTAAAAGTTTCAGGAGTTGTAGTTGTACATATAACAGTGCCGAGGCTTGCCGCAATACTAACTGATGGTGTAATAATAAAACCTGTGCTTTGGGTAACCGTAACACCGGCAGAGGTAGAAGTACAACCTCCCGGGTCACTAACTATTACTGTGTAGTTGCCGCCTGTATTTGCCGTATAGCTTGATGAAGTTGCCCCGGCAATATTTACGCCTCCAAGTTGCCATTGATAGGTAAAGCCCGTTCCTGATGTAGCATTGAGTACCACATAACCTCCTACACAAAATGTTGTAGACCCGATAGGTGTAATAACCGCTGTGAATGGAGCACTTACCGTAACCGTAGTCACCGCACTTGAAGCGCAGCCAGCAGCATTGGTAACGGAATAGCTGATAGTTGCAGTTCCTGCTGATGCTCCTGTAACAAGCCCGCCTCCGGAAACGGTAGCAATAACAATATTGCTGCTGCTCCAAACACCTGAGCCGGTAGCGTCAGTCAACGTAGTAGTTCCACCAACACAAACATCGGTATTACCTGTTATGGCAGCTACAACCGTCGGGACATTTACAGTAACTATAGTAGATGCAGATATAGAGCCGCACAGATTAGTTATTGTATAAGAAATAGTAACAGTACCTAATGAGGCACCTGTGACCACACCTGCCGTGCTGACAGTTGCGACAGCAGTATTGGCGCTGCTCCATGTACCGCCGGCAGTAGCATCGGTCAGTGTTATCGTTTGCCCGTTACATACATTGGTTGTTGCCCCACCTATAGATGTTACAACTGGCGCTGTTTGCACAGTAACTGTTGTGATCGTTGAAGCAGTAGAGCATCCGGTCTGGTAAACGATCACCGTATAATTGCCACTGGTTGTTGCTGTATAACTGGACAGTGTAGCACCGGAAATATTGCCCCCACCTACTTGCCATTGGTAAGTAAGCCCTGTGCCGGTATTCGCGTTAAGAACAACGCTGCCCCCCGTACAGAACGTAGTTGCACCTGCGGGTGTTATTGTAGAGGTTGGCCCTGCATTTACAGTAACCGTTGTTGAAACCGAACAACCTGCAGCCGAAGTATAAGAGATAAGTGCCGTACCTGTACTAACTCCTGTAACCACACCTGTTGAAGACCCAACTGTAGCAGTTGCAGACGCAGTGCTCCAAGTACCTCCTGACGTAACATCGGTTAAATTGGTAGTACCACCCGTACACACGCTCATTGTACCTGTAATTGCCGAAGGAAGCGGATTGATAGAAACAACAACAGGTAAAGATGTGCTGTCGCAAGTTGTGCTATTGTATACGATAACATTATAAGTACCGGTTGTGGTAGCTGTATAAGAACCATTGGTAGCACCGGCTATCGTTGTGCCGCCTAACAGCCATTGGTAAGTTACACCGGTAGTTGGGGTAGCATTCAAGGACACTGTTGATCCGGCACAAACAGTTGTAGAGCCTACCGCAGTAATCGAGGCCGGTGGTTTCTGACACACCTGCACATAAGCCCACCAGGTATCATAAGTGTTCGTAGAGGCTACAGTTTCCTGAACTGTCCAGAAATCATTAAAGTTAGTATCAAGGCATGATTGAGAATAATCACCCCATCTATCCCTTGGTCCACCATAATTTTTAAAGTAGGTTGACTGTCCATGCCTGAATATATATACTGGCCTTGTAGAATCTACAGGGTCTGTATGCATATGTAATGCGTAAGCCGCATTAGCATGTGTAAGTTTAGAAGATGTAGTAAACCCGACAAGCACATCACCCAGTGTATTAACTGCAACCGCGGGGAAATAGTAAAAATTAGGGTTAGTTGCAGCATTATCATTAACGTAACCGATCTGAACCGGGTTTGCCAGTGTATCAAACTGCCACCACTGCACCGAACAATGCGTTGTAGTGCCTGTAGCCGGAAGGAATACGTTATGAGAGCACCATAAGTTGCCATTGATATATTTAAGGTCATATATCCTGTCGTCGTTGCATTGTATCAAATTAGTGGTTCCGCTCTGTGGTGCAAAATCACCACCTCCGCCGCCAACTGAAGCCTGGTAATTCCAAAGAAAAGGTGCACTGGATGGCTGCCCTACCACCGCCATTGTCGGGGCTCCAACAGGGCCTGATATTTTCCAGAGTTGTAGTTTACCCGTAGTATTATCCCAGCTTTCTACAGCAAACAAATTCTGATCAACTGTATCAAACATTTGTGCGGGGCAAATTGTAAACGAGCTCGCTTCTGTAATCTTAGTATAAGTAGCACTGGTACCAGCAAGCAAAAGCGCCTTATTGAATATATAAACAACAGCACCGCCGGATGCACCACTGGATACACTAAATGGGTTTCCGCCCACTGCGATCCACTTTTTATTATAACCTACAGTAGGGTAATCTACCCAGGAACCCGCAATAGCCACAGGCACAATAAATTCATACCACCCACCAGTAGGACTGCTCGTCTTAGAAACTGCAACCAATAATGCCGAAGATGCGAGATCTCCGTTTGCATCAGCTATCATATACCAACGATCTGTATAAGGATCAAAGAAAATCCTCGGGTCAAAAGAGCCCCCACCAGGTAATACTGCCGTCCAAAACTGATCAAGTGTCATACCGCTAACTTCTACCCCTGCCCTTGTCCGTATTGTAACAGAGTCATTAATTGAGGTCATACAATAGGTGCCATTTACCGCACCATGTGTATCCGGAGGTATGCTCGTACCATCATCTCCCCCTGCTTTAAAACTATCGATGGGCGCAGGGGATATAGGCAAGTATGCCGAATGGGGTAATTCAAATGAACGAGTGTCATCACTCAACGCCCTTGTATGCACCAACCATGGCTCATTTGGTTTTTCTACCGCCGGACGTGCATTGTCATCCTCGTTTTCCAGCATTTTTCTTACTAATGGCTGAGGATGAGCCGCAAAATAATGGGCCAGCTCTGTAAAATTGATTTCTGCTTTTGCTGATTCGTGACCAGTGCTAACCGTTTGGCCTGCAGGAACCCTGTCTGCTATAGGAACCTGTGAAATTACCTGTGCAAATGATTGTGATGTCGTTAATAAGCCAACAACTAAGCCAGATGTAGCAATCTTTAAAAAACGCTTTGTAACCTTTTTTGTAGAAAAAAACATAAATGTTCCCATTTTTTACTCAATAAATAGCTTGTAAGTTAGTACAAAATAAACACATAACAATTAGTCAAATAAAATATTTTAATTTAAAATAGTAAATAAACACTATTTATAGATGAATGAAGCAATACACGTTACTGAAGTCAAAACGAGATTGCATACTACTTCTAAACAAAAAAGGCGCACATTATTGTGCGCCTTGCTAAAAAAAACATTGCAAATTACTTATCTATTACAACATGACACACACTGCGGCCATCTCCTGATGTAATGTTTACAAGGTACATACCTGCTGCTATAGCGTTAGGTAAATTGATCAGCTGATTTAGAACTCCATTCTTTACTATTGTTATTTTCTTATACACTTCTTGCCCCAGCATATCTGTAACCACAATATTTACTTCGTCAGATGCAATGCTCAATGTCCCAATGATAGTAAACGAGCCGGCATTAGGGTTAGGTAAAAGAGTAAAATTATTTACACTATTGCTAACTTTAGAAATACCATTTGGTAACACAGATACTAATATCCCTCCGCTCATGACCGACCTAGGCTCAGCGCATATGAAACTGCTTGTTTCTTCACAACTTACAATTTGCCCGTCACGAAGCGAATCGGTAATATACCTGTAAGATGTGGCTCCCGGCACCGGATTACCATTAATATACCACTGGAACGATGGCGATGAGCCTGCACCGGTAGCTACTGCCGTAAATGTATCTACCAGCCCTGCAACTACAGTAGACTGTGATACAGACACTGACAATGAATTAGTAGTTTGGTTAAAGACATGTATAATAAACATACTGCTCACAGCAACCGATGTGGAAAGACAAGGAAAATTGCTGGTCATAGTTACAATAAGTGTATCTCCGTTGTGAGGAACATATACATAGTATGGCCCTGTAGCTACATTGGTACCGTTTTTTGTCCATAAGTACGTAGGTGCAGTGCCGCCATTGACAGGAACAGCAGCAAACTGCACCGTATCACCAGTGCAGGTACTATCATTATGGATAGAAGTAATACTTACAGCCGGGTTTAAAATCGGACTCACTGTCATTATAACACTGTTTGAAGCAGTGTCAGGGAATGCACAGGATGCATTGCTTGTGAGCAGGCAACTTACTATGTCGCCATTCACAGGAACATAAGTATAAGTAGCCCCACCACCAACAGTGACACCATTTACACTCCACTGATAAACAGGTGTCGTTCCACCATTCACAGGATTAGCTGTAAATGTTTCAGATGCGGCCGGAACACACTGCGTAGTGCCGAGAGAAGATGCAATACTTAATGAAGGAACAACTGTAATACCGGAACCTATAGATACATTTACCGTAGCAGATGTAGCGCTGCAACCGGCGCCGGTGGTGACTATAAAATTATAATTACCAGCTGTTCCAGTAGTATAAGTTGAGGTCGTGGCACCCGCAATATTCCCCCCACCCAACTGCCATTGGTAGGTATAACCCGCACCTAAAGGAGCGGTAAATGTAACTGTAGCACCACTACATATTACAACCGGCCCTGCCGGGGCAATGACATTTGACGGGATCGGATTTACTGTAACAGCAGCGACAGAACTGGATACACATCCTGATCCGCTGGTAACATTATAACTGATTGTGGCTGTGCCAACAGAAGCGCTGGTCACCAACCCGGTAGCGCCTACTGTAGCCACTAATCCATTGCTGCTGCTCCATGTGCCCCCTGATGTAGCATCCGTAAGATTTGTAGTGCCACCCATACAAACAGCCAATGTACCTGTGATCGGAGCAACAGAAATACCAGCTGACACATTTAATGTGGTTGTGGCAGTAGCCGTACCGCAAGTATTTGTAACAGCATAAGATATTACTACAGTCCCTGCTGAGATCCCGGTTACTACACCTGATGCACTTACAGACCCTATGGCAGTATTACTGCTGCTCCATACCCCACCAGTTGTACCTGTAACATCAGTAAGTGCTGTTGTCTGACCAATACATACAGATGATGCACCTGTAATAGTTCCCGACCTCACTGAATCAAGCGTTACTGTTACAGGCAACGAAACGCTGTCGCATGTGGCGCTGTTATATACTATTACTGTATAGTTGCCACCTAGGCTTGCTGTATAGCTCGATGTTGTTGCGCCGCCTATAGGCAAGCCACCGAGCTGCCATTGATAAGTAAGGCCGCCGCCTGTATTTGCATTGAGTAATACACTGCCGGGAATACAAAATGTAGTAGGCCCTACAGCAGTAATTGCAGCCGCCGGCTTAACACAGTTATTTAATGGCCCGTCAACAAGGAAGTACCTTGAGAAACCTGTAAATGTTCCCTTGAACCCTACATAATTCGTACCGGCAAGCAAGGTTGGCGTTACTTCTATCGAGTTTGCAGAAGTTATGGTCGCATCTGTAGGTTGGTCAGTTTTGAGTAGGAATAAAGTACCCGCAGCAACACTATTCAACTCGGTATTCGTCATGTACATTATAATATCGTAAGTTGTAATAGCAGTATTAATAGTAGGCGTAACGGATATTTCTTTAAGTGACCTGTTGATCGGAGAGAAAACGGCAGGAGTAAACCCAACACCTTGTTGGGTAACATTAGCAGTAACGCAACCAAGGTCATTACTTATATTCTTGAGTCCAGCGACAAGGCTGTCCAAAGTTGCCGTATAGAAATAGACTTCCTGCCCTGCATGCACATCCCATGTATACGTGCTACCTGTGGTAGTAGCAATTGGAGCCGGAGGTATTACCTGCCTAAAGCGAACCACAGGCCTTGCAGTGTTCTGTCCGGCAGCACTATATGCTGCACCGCAACCCGTACCGGTTCCGCCGGGATAATCACTATCAAATATTGTGGCACCGTTTTGGATACCATACATCAGATCATTTGCACCGGCAGCAGCAGCATTATATCCGTAACAGATATCTACCACAACGTTGCTCGTACCATCCCAGGTAAAGTTGGTTGTAAAATTCAACGAATCCCATCCGGCATTCGTTGTCACATTACCGGTGTATACAGTTGTGAGCCCGGTTGCAAATGCTGTACTCAGGTCAGTCAGCGCAGAATTCGCCATCGCAACCGTATAGCCTACAAAAGGGCTCGCAGAATTCTTGGTTATTATGTCGAAGGCGATCTGGGATATCGGCACATTCGGTCTTACACCCGCTGTCGTCAATTCAGTTGGCTGTAACATAAATTGCAAATGCCCTTTCCTTTTGGAGCCTTCAAATGCTGATGTAAGATTGCATGTAACTATAGTACCGGCATTCAGTACCGGCCATATAGTAGAGCCCAATTGAGGAATACTATCGTCATTATAGATATTAATATGCGCCGTATCATTAGATGTCGAAAGTATTGCATTGCTTGTACCGGCAGCCAATGACATCGTCAGCACAAGCGTATTATCATCATACACAGCCCCATTATCGAATACTGTAAGGACAACATTCTTAGTAGATACATCTCCGGCAGCCCAGGTAAGCGTTGTTGAACTTAGTGAGTAGTTAACTCCTGCAATCGCAGTGCCACTTGTAGCAGTTACATTCACAGTAGCGGTACCACCTGCAATAGCCGGGCCAATAGGCTGGATTGGAACATTTACCGTGTGGCTTGCCGGGCAGGTAGTTGTTCCGGCTTTTTCTGTAACACTTTGTATAGTGTTTACAAAACCTAATGTAGGATAGCAAGGAACAAAAGCAGTACCAACCCCCACCGCATACCATGCATCGGTTACCGCCTGCACCTCTGGTGAGCAAGCTCCGTATAATGTTGTGGCAACAGAAATAGACGTTGTCCGCAACACCGGATAAGTAGCATTATTAGCAAGTACCAGCTCTGTCTGATACAAAATATTTTGTGATACGGTAAAGGTTTGGCCTGTTACACTATATGCATTACCGAGGTCGTTTGTACCAGCTCCCCCTACTGTAAGTAACCAATACCATTTACTGATAACGCCCATGTTAGTATGTACACCACATTCGTCGTTTGCCCCTGACGCTGTGCAACCGGTAACAGTATACCAGTTAGTACCTAAGTAAGTATCCGGCAAGCCGAACAATTTAGGATAATCAAGCCTGCGGAGCGGAGTGCCGCAACCAATTTCTTCTCCCATCCACCATGTTTGTTTAGGTACTGCATCTACTTCATGAGGGTTCCCCCAGTTTTCTATAGTCGCCCCCCAGCAATCACTTAACCCTTCATCTATACCCCCGGATTCTCCGGCGTAAACAAGGTTACACGTTGCCTGGCAAACACCATGCCCTATTTCATGAGCTGTAACATCAAGGCTTACCAATGGGGTAAACCCACCACCTCCACAACCCGATCCATCTCCGTAAGTCATTTCAGTACCATTCCAGAATGCATTGTCGTATGCCGTGTTGTAATGTACATACTGTAACAAGATACCATTCAGGTTATCCCAGCTAAGACGCCCCTGTACGTTCTTCCAGTAATCATATACTGTTTCTGCGGCCCAATGGGCATCAAGCGCAGCAGTATCTGCGGCTGAACTGGGCCACGTATCAGCCGCACTTGTAAACTCCGTAGACGCACCATAGCTGGTTCCGTTATGCATATTCATCGTGTGCACACCATTACCCCTCGTTGAGTCATACAATTCATAAGTGGCACCTACATGTGAAGATATAAAAGGTATCACCCCGCTATATAAACTATGCCCTGATGCAGCAGTATGCTTGATCAAAGAATTTGAAAACAATACCTTGCCATTGGTTGCATCTATATATATCATCTGCCGGCTCATAGGCTTTATTGCGTATACGTTGAACGCCCATGCAAGGTGCAGTTTCCTGTCATTAGGATTATTGAGGTCTTCTATCCACGTCAACTGTCCTTTAGGAAAAAAACTGGTGTCAGGTTTATTATATATGCTTTTGATACGCGCTTCTTCAGAAGGGTCCTGCCACATATATTTCTCAGCACCCACATACCCAAGCGCGTCGTTCAATGCCGCTGTTTCACTGATCCCTGCCACTGGTGACGGAGCATTATCAACATGGTAATAATTACCTGTAAGAAAAGTTACCTGCCCGTTCTTGCTCATCAGCGAATAGCTGCTGTACGCCACCTTTATCCCTTTATAATATTCGTTATAACGGTCCGTGGTCACTTTCATATTAGTGGTCGTGGAATACTCCAGTTCCATCTTTATATCCGCATTATTTAACCCCAGGTATTCACGGAATATCTCATCCGCTTGCTCTGGTTTCCAGTTCGCATTCTGTGCAAAAGAAATTGATGTGGGCGTATTGTCGATCTTGTTTCGTTCTATAGAAAGAACTCTTTTATCAACCTTATTTTGCGCATTGGCAGACAGATTTAACAATAAAAGACATGAAATTAACAGGTAGCTGCGGGCGATGCTCCTAGTAGAAAAAGCCATAATACAAATATTATTTAAAAAATCAGATGTAATTTAATGAAAAATGGCTAAAACAACTCAAATCTTTAAATAATATATTGAATTTGTAAAATTTAAATCTACCTGCTCAATAGGCTAATACTGAAAGAATAATAAATAATATAATCATTGGCTTCTATTATCTTCATACACAGAAAAAGAGCATTCGATTATTAATCGAATAATTCAGTGATCAAAACGAAGGAAATCAAGTGAATGGTCGTCAAATAATCATAACAAACTCAAAACTAAAAAAATGAAAAGGACCTTATTATTGATTATGACCGCTTTCCTGTTCGTTTCAAACGGCAAAGCCCAGGTAGGCCCTGATATTACATCATGGATCCTAAACCCTGATTCTCTTGCGAATATTGATACCGGTGGCCACGGAGGATACGAATCCAATGTATTGTTGGTGCAATATTCAGCAACTGAAGTTTATGTTAGCTGCAACTCTATTCCCAATTATGCTATTGGCCCTTGGCCTTCAAATCCAAATGTGCCTGCGCCACAGCATTTTATTTGCGAATTCCCGCGTAACCCGGTACAAAATACCGGCACGCCTATTTATACATACCTGGGCCCGATGGGGCTATGGAGCAATGGCGTAGCAATATATAATCCATGTGACGGGAATAAATGGAATAATGGCACGAGCTCTTTTACAATGGGTGAAGATACTACAGGAACGGGATGGAACAGGAATGCACTGGTATTTGAGGGTGTGAGTTTTGATGACTGCCTCGGCCACCCCGATCAAAGCGGATGCTATCATCATCATGTGAATCCAAAATGTCTTTATAATGATGCAGATAGTACGCACCACTCGCCTATCATTGGTTATGCTTTTGACGGATTTCCTATTTATGGCGCATATGGGTATGCCAATGCAACCACTGTGGGCGCTGTAAAAAGAATGAGGAGCAGTTATGTATTATCTACTGGAACAACCAGAACCGCGGGGCCCTCTGTTACAACTTACCCAATGGGCCAAATGAACGAAGATTATGTGTATACCACAGAAGCCGGTGACCTTGATGCTCATAACGGCAGGTATTGTGTGACACCCGACTATCCTTCCGGTACTTATGCCTACTTTGTAACAATTGATTCTACACTTTATCCTGTTTATCCTTTTGTATTAGGCCGCACTTATTACGGCATTCCCGGCAATACACATCCGCATGTTCCCGTTATAGGTCCAGATACTGTATATACCGGTTCTACTACAGGTGTTACATACCAGTCTAATACTACTATTAAATACCGGATAGCTCCTAACCCAGTTGAAAACTACGCATACATTTATATGGATATTACCAACATGACAAATGTGAAAGGGAGTTTGTACAGTACTGAAGGCCGTATAGTAAAAACAATTGACTATATGCAACCAAGTTTTGCTTATACGCTTGATATGTCTGATCTTCCGGCAGGCACCTATATTCTTGTATTTGAAGGTGGCGGAACAAAAGCTACTGAAAAAATTGTAAAACAGTAACTTCGTAAAAACGCTAAAGCCAAATTGAAAATAATAGTTACAACAATACTTAGCATGGCAACCTTATTGGTTGCCATGTCCTTTACCGGGAAACCTACCGGCGAAGGAAAGCTTACTATTGCATTCGATCATTATGTAGATGATAAAGTACTGCAGTTTGATAGTGTACTCTATAAAAATGAACTGGGGCAATCTTTTACTGTTACCAAATTCAAATACTACATTGGCAATATCTGCCTGAAAAAAACTACAGGTAATAAAGAGACCACGGATTATTATTTGATCAATGAAGAAGAGCCTGCAACTAAAACGATCAGTGTTGGCAATATCCCGGAAGGTGAATATACAGGGATCGAATTTATTCTAGGCGTGGATAGCATTCATAACTGCTCAGGGGCCCAGTCAGGGGCGCTCGACCCCGTAAATGCTATGTTCTGGGCATGGAATACCGGCTATATTTTTCTGAAACTGGAAGGTAAATCACCTGTATCAAAGTCGCCGGGAAATATATTTGAATTCCATATCGGGGGGTATAAACAACCCAATAACTGTATTCGTACCGTTTCTTTGAATTTTGAACGGCCGCTAATAATCAGCACATCTGCGATAAGAGAACTGCACTTAAAAGTAAATGTTGCTGAAATACTTAAAACGCCTACTTCAATTGACCTGTCAACGCTTTCTTCAGTCACTGACTTTCATAATGCCACAACTATTGCCGATAACTATATGGATATGTTTTCTGTATTATCAATTAAACAATGAGAAATAAAACCACCGTTATATTATTGCTTGTGTGCATAGCCCTGCTTGCATTTACTGCCAATAATTATTTTCTCATTACCCAAAATGATGTAACATTAAAAATCCCAAAAGGTTTTCCAAAACCATATTACAAATTCAAAAACAATACACTCAGCCCTGAAGTATTTGTTCTAGGCAGAAAATTATTTTACGACCCTATTCTTTCAAAAGACAGTACTATAAGCTGCGCCAGTTGCCACCAGCGCATTGCAGCATTTGCCCATTTCGATCATCCGCTAAGCCATGGTATAAACGGGCTCATAGGGAAAAGAAATGTCCCGGCTCTGCAAAACCTGATCTGGCAAGATACTTATATGTGGGACGGCGGCGTTAATAACCTGGAAGTGCAGCCCATAAACCCGCTCACCAACCCGGTAGAAATGAATGAGTCACTGGAACACGTTATTGAAAAATTAAGGCTTAATGAAATGTACGCAGCCGAATTCAAAATAGCATTTAATGACACAGCTATCACTTCTGAAAGAATATTAAAAGCACTTGCGCAATTTACCGGCTTAATGATATCTGCCGATTCCAGGTATGATAGGTACATTGATGGGAAAGATACTTTTTCAACTTCCGAAAAAAATGGGTTGGCATTATTCCGAAAAAAATGCGCATCATGCCATGAGGAGCCACTTTTCACAGATAACTCATACCGCAATAATGGTTTGAAACCGGATCCATCATTAAATGATAAAGGCAGAGGAGCAATCACCGGTCTGGAGTTTGATGAATATAAATTTAAAGTGCCCAGTCTGCGAAACATAGAACGGAGCTATCCTTACATGCATGATGGCAGATTCCGCAAACTCAAAGATGTGCTCGATCATTATAGCTCGCCCGGGAATTTCGCGCCAAATACAGCCAGGGAAATGTATGAAATAGGCAAGTTGTCAGAACCGGATAAAAAAGACATCATTGCGTTCCTGCTCACACTTACTGACAATACCTTTTTGTACGACCGACGATTTATTGATCCTTTTATGCAGTAACCGATTTTCAGATAAGAACATAAAAAAGCTCCATAAACCAAAGTCTATGGAGCTGCTCTGAAATATTTAATATTACTGTTTGGGCTTTTCCAGCAAATTAAAGAACTGGTCAAGCGCGGGTAATATAACGATCCTTGTTCTGCGGTTTGCAGCCCTGCCATCTTCTGTATCATTAGATTGCAATGGCTTGTATTGCCCTCTTCCAGCTGCAGTCATACGTGCCGGTGGAATATGGTATTCATCCTGTAAAATACGGATCACAGAAGTAGCACGCTTTGTACTAAGGTCCCAGTTATCGACAAGCAATCCTTCTTTAAATGCAACGCTATCAGTATGCCCCTCTACCATGAATTCTATCTCAGGGTGAGCCAACAAAACCTTAGCTACTTTACCCAGTACTTCTTTTGCAGGGGTATTTACTACGTATTTCCCGCTCTTAAAAAGCATTTTGTCTGATATATCTACATATACAACGCCCTTATCTATTTTTATGTTTATATCCTTATCGCTCATATCACCAATGGCACCTTTCAGGTTCATCACAAGGGCCATATTCATTGAGTCTTTACGGGCCATTGCAGACTGCATATCCTTGATATAGGCATCTTTAGCACCCATGCTCTGGAGAAATTTATTAATACTTTCAGACTGAGAGCCGGAGAGTACAGAAAGATCCTTGAGATGGTCAACCATTTCCTGGTTGGTCGTTTTCTGGTCGTTTAACCGGTCACGTAATGCATTGATCATAGCTGCATACAACCGGGATGAATCCGCGCAATCCTGGTGCCATTTTTTCTCTTGCGTATAAGCGCTATCCAACTTGGCATTTTTCGCCTTTTCTGCTTTTAATTTTTTAGAGGATACGCAGGAAAACAAAAAGAATGACGATACTACAAATAATACTATGTGCTTTAATCTCATGCTGTTTTTTTTAAGTGTGCAAAAATATTGAAAAATGCTTTTGTTAATCTTGTTTGAAATGTTAAAACTCGCTATTGTGCTTTATATATTATCAAAGCATATCTCCCGGATTCTAAAGATCAGGTGAGCATATTATCGCCAACCGGCGGGCCTCTTAATTTAAACAACAAATAGATCCGCGAGAAAACAAAAGAAGTATGATGTGCCGAAGATAGCACTTCAATAAATATGGGAGCGGTAAACTTCACAAAAAACTGAGATGGATAATAACCACAGTCGCCCCCCATATACCTCACCTTAATATGATCATTTTTTATGACCGGCGTTTTAATAGAAAATGATATGCGGGAAGGATTACCGTGGGCTGTTTTTATATAAGATAACTCCTTACCATCTGGCAGTTTGTTGCTGCTTATTGCAGATACTCCCGTTAGCAGCAACAAAATGCTCACTGCAAAAAGTATGTAACGCAATAAAGCGGCCTTTTTAATCATTTATATTCTTGTAAAACAAAATTAGCCTGTTTATAGGCGTTGGCAGATTTTTTTTACTACCAGTGTGTTAATATTGAATTTAAAATTGATAAACACTGATAGCTTGCCAAGCAATAGAAACAACGAACCTCCAACAATCATTAAGTATATAGCAATGCCTTCCACCAAAAAAATAAAGCATTGCAATCAATTGATTTGCAATGCTTTACGTATTTTTAAAGAGGTCGAAAGCGGACGCACACTATATTGTTTTTATTATTTTTTACTTATTACGTTTAATGTTATAAATTAGTATTCATGCGTATTACACGGGATATAAAAATAAGAGGAGTAAATAAAAGTAAACAAAAATTAAAATATAGTGTACCCCAATGGTGTACCCCAACCTTAACTTACTTATCTTTGTGCCAAGCAACTAAAAAGCGGTACAATGAAAGTAACATTTTATCTAAAACGTCCTGATAGCGACACGGCAACGGCTATATATGCCCATATTTTTTATGATGGCTATAAAAGGGTTAAATACTACCTACCGGACAAACAGATAGAGCCCAAGTATTGGAATACCAAAAAACATGAAGCCCGGCAAACATTACCCGGACATGCGGTCTTCAACCGTGAACTAAAAACCAAAAGCGAAGATATATTAGAAGTAATTACAAAATATAAAGGTGCAGGCGATGGGAAACCACCTACCCCGGAAAAATTAAAATCACTACTAACGGAAAATAGGTATGGTGTCATACGCTTGCAATAGCACAAAGCCAACTCTCCGCCTATGCACCATTTCCGGCGGTTATCGTATCTATGGCTTTGCCATCGCTTATTTACATGCCATCGCAGGGCCATATCTACACCGCCTCCCTTTATAGTTTGTCCGCCCCCTGCCACGTAGCTAATAAAGCGGTATTACACATTTGCTATAATTAAGCAGTTATTCAAGGCTTATATTTCCGCCCGGTATTTAGCGACATTGCTGCATTACCCATGTTCCCATACTGCTATTAGCTACGTCATGGCGGACTGCGCACAAGCCCACGCACAAAAAACGATTAATCTTATTACCGGCAGGGCTGTGATTAGCTACCCCATTTACACAAGGCTAAACACGATAGCAAATCACATGCCCACGCACAGCAAGAGTAGTGATTATATCCGAGCCACCTCACAAAGCTATAAGGGATATAATCACTACACTTGCTTTTTGCCAATCCTACCGCCAATGGTATCGTTTTTTTTACAACGGCACACGCCTACACCGGGGCGGGAAAGGATAATATTTACAAGGTTAGGATATACTGGCGTAAACGGGAGCGTTGGTAATTCTATTCAGCTTCATCTATTCTTGCCGCATCATTTTTGTGCAATGATGCTATAAGCATTGTAGCAAATTTGAAAATGTCAAGTAACATCATTACCCAAAAACAATGTAAAAACAAAAAGTATTAAATTACTATAAGAAAGATTACTATTTTAGCACCCTAAATACAATATAAAATGAAAACATAAAAACAAATAAAGACTATTTAAAGATAGTCGTACAATAACATAGTGTTGCTATTCCAAATTACCACAATAAAGAATATCGAAGCAATGCAATGGATATGGTACGCCACACGGCGTAACTGTGTCTTTTGCTTCGGTAAGGCTGTGGTGTAAATCGTCAGCATAAAGTGGACTAAAAACAGCATAACTTTAGATTGTGTTTCC
>CAIRZD010000132.1 GCA_903882965.1 uncultured Bacteroidota bacterium | reverse complement strand
TATCAACTATAAGCATGAAAAAACATATCAGCATTGATATAAAATACTATGGGTAATTAGATTACCAAATACAGAAAGTATTTTCCTCTTATTGCTTTCATTTCTCCCAAACTATTCAAATCTTTATTATCACACAGTTCATTCTTGTGATGTAGCGTTGCAAAATGAATCTCAAGTTTTTCGACACTAATTTCCTTTTCTGATGAAAACAAAAGATACATTTGATTATAATTCGCCCTGTATTTATCATCCTTTGCACGTTTCGCACTATGACCTGTTTTGCCAAACTTGTAATGCTTATTAGGATTTTTAGCTAAAATAGCATCTATGTTTTCAGTAATTGCCTCTTTAATGCTATCTGTAATATTGGTTCCTATAATATACAAAGACCTATTAATTATTGGAGGTTTGCCAACAAAAATGTTTTTAGCTTCTTCACTTATTGTATCAAGTAGATTATCGAGCCAATCCTTTGCCATAAAAATAGTTTTTAGTTGCTTTCAAATGTAACCAAACTTATTTCAGATAAGAAAAAATGAATCCAAAAACAATCCAAGAACAATTCAAAAAGGGTGCAAAATAAACCCCTTCACGGGTTACATATGATATGCAATTAAAATAAATAATAGCTACTTTTAATAATCGCATAAAACTTATCAATACTTTACATGTTCACAAAAAAACTCAAATCTTATGTCAAGACTAGACCTTTACAGGGCAGCAGGAAAGAAAGCAGGACATGCAGATAAACTGAAAGTGGGGCTGCACTCCCTGGGATATGTAGCTAACACTACACATGAAGCACTTAATGATTACTACCCCGGCTATGCTGAAACCTTCACCAGGATAGGCAAAGAACGTGGCTGGCCACCTGTAACCAGGGCACAGTTTGATGCGCAAACAGGGTCAAAGGGTGCGTTGATAATAGGCAGCCCTGAAGAAGTAGCTGAGAAGATAGTGCGCCATAGTGAAGCACTTGGGGGCATATCGAGAGTGAGTTTCCAGATGGATAATGCGGGGTTATCGCATGCGCAGCTTTTGGATGCTATAACGCTGATAGGAACGAGGGTGAAGCCGCTTGTCTGAACCGTGATTAAAGGACTGAACCTTGATTAAAGGATTAAGGGATTGAAGGATTCGGAAAGCTATGTCATTCATTTTTTTGTGATTCCTGTATTAATCGTTCTGAACCGGATTTTTAAATTTTAATTTTATTAATATAATTTTATGCGTGGATACTTGCAAATGTGGAAGATGAAATTGGCGATTCCGATCTGTTAGTAACTTTAAATAAAATAAAAGATGCAAAAAAGTATGAAAACTATGAAAACAATTAAAGCCTATTTGTCGATAATAGCACTTGTGCTCATTATAATATCTGTAGGGTGTAGTAAGAAAAGTGATAGCGCCACACCTACCACTAATAATACTAACACCAACACTAATACAAGCCCATACTATTTCAGGTTCACGCTTAATAGCAGCACCGATACGATCAATGGTGATGATTCTAAATCATACACAGAAAACACAAATGCCATACTAGGAATAATATCGTCGAACGATATAACTTTGAGTCCTGCTATGACACTGCGATTCAGCCTGCCGGTGTGGTATGATACTGTGAAGGAAAGCGATGTTATGAGCCTTGCAGGTAAAACAATTTATTTCACCGATACTATTATGGCACCCGACGTTGAATACCAACAAACCGACACTTCTGAAACATGGTATTCCCAAGTTGTAACTGATACTAGTTTTAATATAAAAGTTACCAGTATTGTATTTTTAGACAGCGCTAATTATCAGGGTTATCCCGTAAGAAACTATGTTATTACCGGTACCTGCAAAGCACAAATGCACCAAACTCCGGTTGTTAGCGTGCCTATGACAGGCTCTTTCAAGATGGTATTATCGCGGGTCACTTATTAGTAGACATCTCGTCACAAGTAAAGATGAATAGGAAAAGTTAGTCTGCATTTCCTGCGAACCGAATGGTGCAAATGTCGAACCGGATCATTGACCGTTTAAAAGATTAGCAACGTAACTCATTTTTCAGAAATATGCCTGATTCTTTTATTCCTGAGCTTACCGATTAACAAGTTTGCTTCGAGGCCTACAGAACTACTTATAGGGTTAATTATGGAGAAGGCACCGAATGAAAAACCAAAACCACGCGAAATGGGTAACTCTATTGTAGGGTTTAGGACTATTCCATAATTAAATACAGTGTGG
Source organism: uncultured Bacteroidota bacterium (assembly GCA_903882965.1). Taxonomy (GTDB): domain Bacteria; phylum Bacteroidota; class Bacteroidia; order Chitinophagales; family Chitinophagaceae; genus Nemorincola. Next base: position 2,579 of record CAIRZD010000132.1, on the reverse strand, counting down.
TATGAATAATTGTAATCAGGACCGAAATTGTAGCTATAAGTGCCGAGATTAATTGACCTGTAGTTTGTTGGGGTCATTGCGTCTCCTAATGCTATGCCGCCTTTGAGTGTGTATCTAACTTTATAATGATTTTTGTAAAAAAAAACCTTCCCATACATTAGTGCTAACATATTTAATGTTTGCTTCGGCTTGCCACCAAATAAACCACCGCTATAATCAGAAGGAACGCCCGGGGCGGTTCTTGAATTAAGATAGTAACCAACGGAAATAATCCGGTTTGAATCAAAAATACTGTTTACTGCTGCCTTGACTGAAAAATGACTACCGTAGCCAATACCAGTTTCGCCATAAATAAATACATTATTTGACTGGCAGTATGCACCGCAACCGTAAAGAAAAATAGCGACTATTATGAGTAGCTTTTTCATAGTGATGAATTCAGGAATGAAAAATAATAACTGCTATAACGGTACGTAAATTACGAATTTTTCTTCAAAAGCGGGTTCAGGGAAAATGTCGTGAACACTCCACGCCTGAGTTATTTTTTTGAGACCTGATTCATTTATCTCTTTGGTGAGATCACCTCCTTTGAGGCAGATGAGGCCATTAGGAAATTCATCACTTTTTTGACCGGGCCTTATGAGTGGGTTGATCCATTTCCAAAGATCACCAAGCGGGGCTACGGCACGGGATACGGCATAATCGAAGGTGCGGCCTTTGATCTCTTCTACCCTGCCCTGGATGGCTGTGACATTTTTGAGCCCAATCGCATCGGCAACTTCTTGTACGACCTTTATTTTTTTCCCAATACTGTCTACCAGCAAAAATTTGACCTTGGGGAAAAAGATGGCGAGCGGAATGCCGGGGAAGCCACCGCCGGTGCCTATATCTACTACCTCAGTACCATTATCGAATGAACATAAGGCAGCTATGGCGAGTGAGTGGAGAACGTGTTTTTCGTATAATGCATCAATATCCTTTCGGGAAATGACGTTTATCTTTTCGTTCCATTCTTTGTACAGGCCTTCAAGTTGGGTGAACTGAGCGACTTGTGTTTCTGTAAAATCCTCGAAGTATTTTAAAACTATTTCCACTGCTTTTTATTTTTCCAGGTTATATACGGGAAGAAGGCAAAGTTATAAACCATCCATGCTATATCACAGAAAGGGAATAAATAAATAAGTTTTTTTTCGTGCAACTTTATTGTTGTTACCGTCCAAAGGAACCAGTATATGATGCAGCGAACTAACATAATTACGAGTACCGGCATGATGTGATGCGAAAATAAAAGGGCGAAAAAGCAAAGCCAGAGGGCGGCATGAGAAATGCCATAAACCCCAAGTAAAAGCTTTGCTGGATTTTTATAATACTTGCCGGTGGAAAGGTGGCGCTGCTTTTGTTGTACCCAATCGTGCCATGAGGTTTTAGCATTTGAGAACGTAAATGCTGGCTCATCGCATACAATGGCTGTATTGGCGGAAGTGCCAGCTATGCTTATGAGGAGGTCGTCGTCGCCGGAAGGAAGAGCATTCCAGACTTCAGACTGCTGTACGGTGAGGAAGACATCTTTTGTACAGGCAAGGTTTCGCCCGACCGCCATGTATGGTATGCCCGCAAGTGCATAAGTGCTGTATTGGAGAAATGTATGTATTGTTTCCCAGCGAATAAATGCATTGAGGAGCCCGGGTTGGTGATTATACCCGCCATAACCTGCTACTATTTGTTTGCCAGCAGCAAGGGGGGCTACCATTGTTGCCAGCCAATCGGGGCCAGCGGGTATACAATCGGCATCGGTGAGTAATAGCCAATCGTGACCAGCTATTGCCACCCCTTTACTTAAAGCATATTTTTTGCCCTGTAAATCGCGCACAGCATCCGGTGCAATAACCACGTCCCATAAGTTATCATATTGTTGCTCCAACTCCATTAACACACGCGAGGTATCATCATCAGAATCGTCATTTACTACAATTACCTCATATAAAGCTTTACCGGCATCATTGCTATATCTTTGTGACAAAATTGAGGGGAGGTTCTTTTTGAGGTTTGCGGCTTCGTTCTTTGCACAGATAATGATGCTAACGGGGAAGTGTTCCTTTACCTGCGAAGATTTAGAAACAGGAAGGCAAAATATGCGCATAAAAAAATATATGGCATAACCACCCTGAAACGCAGCAAACAAACAAAATAATACCATTGCTGACAAAGATAATTGGTAAATAAGTTGATCGGTTGAAAAGTTAAGAGGACGCATTAATGCCTTTTAAATGAATCTTAGCAATTTTTAAACATTCAAGAGACTTACTTTGTGGCTAATAAAGCCATTGTATTTATAATTTAATTTTGCCATTTGAATTTCGACTTAATATCAACTGATCCTGCCTCCAAAGCCCGTGCCGGGCTTATATCGACGGGCCATGGAGAGATACAAACACCAATCTTTATGCCTGTAGGTACTGCAGGGAGTGTGAAGGCCGTGAACCAAAAGCAGCTAAAGGAAGAAGTGAAGGCGCAGATAATACTGGGTAATACCTATCATTTGTACCTGCGCCCCGGAACAAGTATACTAGAACAAGCAG
>CAIRZD010000131.1 GCA_903882965.1 uncultured Bacteroidota bacterium | reverse complement strand
GGGTCTATAAGAATAGTTGTGAGCCATCGGTTGCTGAAATACCAATAAGGCTCTTCGAGAAAAGAAATACCTTTTTTGCCTGCGAGGTGCTGATGGTATTTATCAAATATCTGCCTTCTTTTAGCAATCCTATCTGCAAGCACCTCCATTTGTCCACGCCCTACGCCGGCACAGAGATTGCTCATCCTGTAATTGTATCCTATCCGCGAGTGCTGGTAATGCGGCGCTTCATCACGTGCCTGGGTAGCCAGGAACCTTGCATCCGTAACAATAGCTGCATTTTGTGAAACAAGTGCCCCGCCCCCAGATGTAGTTATTATCTTATTACCATTAAAGGATAAGACAGATATATCGCCAAATGTGCCACATTTACGGCCATCAATTGATGACCCTAATGCCTCGGCAGCATCTTCTATCACCGGTATCTTATAATGCTTCGCGATTACGTTTATAGCCCCCATTTTGGCTGGCATGCCATATAAGTGTACAGGAATTATAGCTTTGGGCTTTTTTCCTTTTTCAATGCGATCTTTAATTGCTTCTTCAAGCAACACAGGCGACATGTTCCAGGTATCTTTCTCACTATCTACAAATACAGGTGTTGCACCAACGTAAGTGATTGGATTAGCCGTGGCTGAAAATGTCATGCTCTGGCAAATAACCTCGTCACCGGCTTTTACGCCCAGCAGTACGAGCGCGAGATGCAACCCCGCTGTCCCTGAACTTAATGCCGCCACGTGGCTTTCACTACCAAGGAATAATTCAAGGTCTTTTTCAAAACCATTCACATTAGGGCCAAGCGGTGCTATCCAATTAGTTTCAAAAGCTTCTTTTACAAACTGCTCTTCAGTCCCTCCCATGTGTGGGGAAGATAGCCATATCTTTGGTTTCATTTTTCAGTCTCTTTTTATTTTAATTATCCTGGCTGGGTTACCCACCGCAGTTACATGATCCGGAATATCCTTTATGATTACCGCACCGGCTCCAATAGTACACCACTTGCCAATTCTTATACCTTGTATTATGGTAGCCCCTGCCCCAATATGAGTTCCCTCGCCCACATGCACATCACCACTCAGTGTAGCATTCGGGGAAATATGCACGTAATCTCCAAGCACACAATCATGATCTATAGATGCATTGGTATTAATGATACAATGTTTGCCAATACCTGTATCCGCATTTACAGTAACACCGGCCATCACCACCGTTCCCTCACTTATTGTTGCTCTTTTTGAAATACAAGTTGCGGCATGTATTGCTGATCCAAATGAAACTGAATTCGCAAAGCGCTCTGCAACCTTTTTACGGGTAGCATTAACACCGATGCTGATGATCATTTGATCTTTTATCGTAGTTCCGGCAGGCTGTGATATTTTTACGGGGTATTGCCATACAGGTTTACGCGTTGCATCATCCCACACTTCAATATGAGGCGTATCAATACTTTCCAGTATTTCAATTATCACTTTCCCATGCCCGCTGGCTCCAAAAACGATCATAATTATGAATTTGCGTTGCCCGTAAATTTCTCCATTGTGGCAGAAGTCTCAGAACTTATCCCTTCTGACTTTACAATATTGCGTATCGTCAGAAAAAATATCTTAAAATCCAATGCAAAACTAATATTATTTACATACCACACATCGTATTCAAATTTTTGTGACCAACTTATTGCATTCCGCCCATTCACCTGAGCCCAGCCTGTGATCCCCGGCAAGACATCATGCCTGTGCTTTTGCGTTTCGCTGTACAACGGCAAATATTCTAATAGTAATGGCCTCGGGCCAATAAGGCTCATATCTCCTATGATAACATTTAGTAGTTGCGGCAATTCATCTAATGAGGTTTTCCTGATAAAATGCCCAACCCGTGTGAGCCTGGCTGCATCAGGTAATAACTCACCATTTTTATCGCGGCGATCGTTCATCGTTTTAAACTTTATTACTTTGAATATCTTTTCATTTTTGCCCGGCCGCTTTTGAAAGAAAAACGGCTTGCCTGAATTCGCAATAGCAAGTAAGATCACTACAATAATAAATACCGGAGATAATACTGAAAAAATGATCAATGCCACCAGTAGATCGATGACTCGTTTAAAGAAGCTTGTATATATGGATTGCGATTGATGCACTTTATAAACGCTAAGATACTTAATGCCCTATTAATAAGTAGAAAGCTCTATTTTTTCAATATCGAACTGATATGATCTAAATATTTTTTTGCCAATACTTCCCTGTCGAAATTTTCTTTTGCAAATTTATAACCACTCTCCCCCTCCCGAACCAATCGCTCCGGGTCATTAAGGTAATTACGGATCACCCGGCTATATTCGGCTATGTTTTCAGGCTCAACGTAAGTACCTGCCCCGGCTGCTTCCACCAATTCCCGAGACACACCATCTATAGCCATGAGTATCGGTCTTTTGCAAGACATGTAATCAAATGTTTTATTAGAATATACCGTTTTAAATGTATCTACTCTTTTCAGTACTGATGCGCCCATTTCTGATGCCAATATATAACGGAAAACTTCTGCCTTTGGCACAGAATCAAGAAAACGTACATTAGTTATGTTCCTATCCTTTGCCATTTTTTGCAGCCTGTCTTTTTCCATTCCCTGGCCAATCAGCAGGAAAAGCACATTTGTATCACTCAATACCTCCCCTGCGTCCAATAATTGCTCCAGGTAATTTGCCACGCCATGTGCACCTACATAAGTAATCACAAACCTACCGTCAAGTCCATGTTCCTTACGAAAAGCATCACGGTCAAAATCGTTGAGCAGTTTTTCTGAAAGACTGAAATCAGATGCATTTGAGATCTGTATCAACTTCTCAGCTGCAATTCCTTTCTTTTCTCTCAATGCTTTGTAAAATGCCGGTGTCAACACATTTATGAGCCGCGCTTTTTTATAAATAAATGCTTCTACCCGGTAAGCCAGTCTTATGATCATTTTATTTGTGAGCACACCTGTATCTATCGCCGACTCAGGCCACAGATCACGCACCTCAAATACAAACGGCATTCTGCGCAACCTGGAAATGAGATAACCGCTTACCCCTAAAAATAATGGTGGTGAAGTAACAATAACAACATCAAACTTTCCTTTGGCCTTAAACAATCCGGCATAAAACGACGCAAACATAAAAGAAAAATACCCCCAAAGCCTTCCAATAAAATGTTTGTTGTATGCTTCCGAAACATGGCATCGCCATACCGTAACATTACCCTGTTGCTTTTTGACAAAATGCCGACCTTTATACTCATCAATTTTTTCTTTCCCGTTATAGTGCATCATCCCGCCAAGTACCGTGACAGTATGTCCCTGTGCAGTCCATAAACGGGTAAACTCATTCCATCGGGAACCACCCGGATCATTCTCTTCCAAAAAATATTGGTGGATCAATAATATATTCATGTACCTGATTCTACCTTTATTACAGTGTCAATAATTTTATTTTCAGTGCTAAAATAGCATTCGTATATCTTTTCTTTTTGCCCATAAAAGGACGAAAACCAACCATCCTGCACATGAGGTGTTAGGCTCATTCCATTCAATTCTTTAGCAACAATTGTTACCCTGTCTTTATTTTTCAAAGGGATGTGCCATAGCTGCCGCATTTTCATTCCTATTGGTAAACCAACCAACTCATCTCTTATCTCCCATATTGGCTTATTTTTTTGTTTAACCAGCATGCGTTTATGCACAATATCTTTCCCAATATAACTAAACACACTAACCGCCCCATTAAATATATACAATGAATCCTCTTCTTTCAAAACCGCTCCCTTACGCTGCGACCAGTAATACCATATAAAATGGCCACCTTTCAACATCTGGTCTTTATCGTCGATCATTACTGTATTATGCGATGCAGTGCCGCTGAAGTAACGCATGGTTTGCAGATCGGTATTATACTTATAGCTGCCTGCATCAGGTAAAATATTCTCTCCTTTGTACCAAATATCAATATGCAGGTTATCTGCCTGGGAAGGCCTGTCTTTATAGCTGCCACATTTTATAAAAGTAAGTGTTTCGGGCTCCCTGACTATGTAATACCCACCATTTTTGAATGTATGAACCCCATCTGCAGGCTTACAAGAACTAATGCTATTTTCTACTATTCCATACCACCACCTGTCTTCAAATGCAATATTAATGCCCGCATCAACCCCTAACACACCTGCGAGTGCCTGCAATTGCGGCCTGAAATCCCGATAATGTGCACTGCTTAATTTAAAAAATAAAGCGCCATCGTTAGCCCCGTAATTTGGCAACCATCCATTTTCTTCAACCATGCATGTCCTCAAAAACAATAAGGATTTCTTCGCGCGGTCATAAACCACATCACTGAAACGCTCCCCATTCTTTTCTGACAATGCAATGCCCCACGTAAGTAGCTGTATCACTATGCGGTGATAATTCATTGAGAACTGGATAAAAGTACCATCCTCATATACCTGGTATGCGATCTCTTCTTCAAACCGCGATTTACCATTTTTCTTCCATAGCCCGGCTCCGGGCATATCAGGGAAGAACAAACCAGCCAGATACAACGTAAGTGTCTCAGTTATTGCATGATTATTACGTACCGCTATCCTCGAAAAATCAATGTTTTTATAAACATGGTGCATATGCCAGTATATGGCATGCTGCATCTTGCCGAATACTTCGTCAGTAAGCAATAGTGAATTGCGATAATAATAAAGTGCAAACATCCAGTTCAACACTCTCAAAGACATTTCCTGGCTGCAACGGTAATTAGGGCCTAGGTTAACAGGATTATGCGCTATCCAGGATGATATATCGTTGAATACCATCCCTGCACAATCATCATTATAATGATAATCGTAACGAATGATATCGTAGATATAGGAGAACCGGGATTTTTCCCAAACGAACTTTATATCCCCCGCTTCTTTAGAGTAATCAGCAATTTCCGTCCAGTGCTTGGTTATATCGTAATGATGTCCGGAGTCAGGGTTGGTGACCCAATCGTAGTTTTTCCCAAGATTGGCAAGTATACTATTGAACAGTAAAAAATTTCCTTCTTTTATATTGTTGAGAATATCTTTCAATTCAGGCTTGGGATCCCTGGGGAAAATTAATGACTCTCTGTCTTTGAAGAAGAAAACAGCCGGCTGTTTTTTCCATTGTTCCAGGGTATAGTATTGCTTGTATTCCGGGTTTGCAGGGAATTTTTTTTTCAATAAACCTGTGCGACGGATAAGTTCAAAGCGGGCCCGAAAAAAGGTATAGCGCCACCCCATATTGTACACCAGATTTATTATGTTGCTTAGTTTGGCGGCCATGTGGTCAGATCAAAGAGTTACAATAAATTCAGAGCCCTTATTTACTTCGCTCTTTACTTCTATAGTGCCACCCAAAGATTCCACCTGGGTTTTTGTGATATACAGCCCAACGCCTTTACTATCGTATCCCTGGTGAAATACCTGGTTCAGTTTAAATATCCTATCGCCATACCTTTTCATATCTATGCCCAGGCCATTATCCTTAACACTGATCAACACCCTCCCTTTTTTCGCAAATGAGCTTATTGTTATCTCCGGAGTGGCATCGGCTTTGCAATACTTTAACGCATTGCTGATAAAATTATAAAGTATGTTCTCCAGATATGCTTTTGGATACTTAACAACCGGAATCTCCAGATCCAGCATTATGACGGCGTGCTTTTCGAATATTATGCCATATAAATGAGTCGTAACATCATTAACCAGCATTTTGATATCGCAATCATTATAGGGTATTTCTTTATTCAGTTTTATTTCAGTGATCTCCATAAGCGTAGACAGGCTATTCATAAGAGTTTCACTACTTTCATGAATCAATTCAAACGCTTCCTCACTTGTAAAAAGGCCTTTTAACGAATTGGATTCATCGCCCTTATGATCGGCCAATAACGCACCTGAAAGCATTTTTATATTAGACGCAGGACCTCTGAGATTATGTGCTATAATATGACTTAACTCCTCTAATTGGTTGATCTTATTTATTAGGTTGATCTTAGTAGCTTCCAGGTCTGTATTTTTCCGGTTGATCTCATTTTCAAGTTCTTTTTTCTTGGTAATATCAACAACCTGGGCAATATAAAATTTAGGTGAATCATCACTATTCCACACAACAGAAACTGTAAGAGATGTAAGTACAATTTTCTTTTTGCTGGAAATATACCGCTTCTCAATATTATACGTAGATATCTGCCTCATGAGTAACTTTCTAACCAGGCTATGATCATTATGCAAATCCTCAGGATAAGTGATATCTTGTAAAGTAAGCTGCAAAAGTTCCTTTTTTGAATATCCCGTCATTTCACATAATACATTATTTGCATCAAGCCATTTACCATCAAGGCTTATTAAAGCCATACCTATGCCTGAATAATCAAATGCACTGGCAAAAGTATCACGGCTGGTTTTTAAGGCTTCCTGTGCTTTTACACGATCTGTAACATTCAACCCATAACCTATCATCATTTGCAACTCACCTTCAGCATTAAATACAGGGAGCATATTGCGCAGATGATATTCCATTTCGCCCGAAGCGTTTAGTAATTTTTCCTCCCATTGGATTGGTTGCCTTTCGCGTCGTGCGGTGTTAAATATTTCTTTTCTCCTTTCCGCTATCCACAAAGGTTTATTCCTGAAACGGCAATATTCCTCGTCAGTTTTACCAATCATCCATTTACGCAGCTCGTCATCTTTGATTGCCACAGGGTTTAAAAACAAATACCTGTGATCAGCATCAAAAACAGCTATATCAGCTGCAATAGAGTTCAGCACTTGTTCATAAAAAACACGCTGCTCTCCAAGTTTTCGTTCTGCAGCCTTTTGATTTGTAACGTGAGTGAATTTCCAAATCCCCCCTCTGTTTTCCGTTCCCACTATCAACGGTATATAGTCCCTGCTTATTATTCTGCCGTCAATAAGTTCCCACTCCTCATTCAGTAGTAGCTCTTGCCTATTAAATATTTCTTCCGATCTTTTTGCAAAAAATTCCGGGTCCCTATAAAATTGTTTCCTTTTTTTTATGCCCTCGCTAAGAGTATTATTGATGAGCGCATCCGGGCCAGCTTCTATACTATACATATCACAATAAACCTGATTTGCAAAGATGATTTTACGATGTTCGTCTGTTACCACAACACCACTCTGAAGGTTATTGATCAATTTTGACAACAATTGCGCAGTAGTATAATATTTTTCCTCGGCTACTTTCCTTTCATTAATATCTGTATGGGTACCAATAAATCTTAATGGTTTACCATCTGGCGTTTTTGATACCAAGACCCCTTTGCTCAATATCCATTTATAAGTACCGTCTTTGCATAAATACCTCATCTCAACACCATAAAATGGCGCCTTACCGGCGAGGTATTCTTCCGATTTTATTTGAGTTTTGGCCAAATCGTCCGGGTGAAATTTCGCTGTCCAATCTACAAGTGTTTTCACTTCTGACGCTGTATAACCAAACATTTCATGCCATTTTTCAGAGAAGAAAACTGCTCCGGTCTGCATATTTACATCCCACATACCATCACCCGATGCATCCAATGCAACTTTCCACGTATCCTCGACCAATGTTGTCCCTTCTCTTTTCGATTTATTATCTATTACAACAAATAAAAAATCTTTATCAGGATGAATTGCCAGGACCCTTATACTATAAGTATTTTCATACTCAACATTTGAAATTGTATACTCAACGTAACCATTATTCCTTGTTTTAAAAGTCTCTCTTACAAGCCTATCGATCTGTCCGAAAATACTTTCATTTCCAATCTCTCCAATTTTCTTTCCTACATACTTTTCTTTGTCATTTATTGTATAACCGTCCCGTTCCCAAATCCTGGTTATCACATGCAATTTCGATACCTCCGCCACAGAATCACTAACCTGTAGCAGCGCATTTACAATTGTTTCAATATCCCGTTCCGCACTTTCTTTCATAAATACAATTAACCCAACCCGAAAATCTTCACGATATGCGCTACTATTCTTTGTGCTGTCTTACCATCCCACAACTCTGGTATAGTGCCCTTCTTCCAATGCCCTGATAGTAATTTTTCAAAGGCAGGAGCAATACTTTTAGGATCTGTTCCTAAAAGCTCATTAGTACCCACCGTGCAGGTCTCTGGTCGCTCTGTGCTGTCTCTTAATGTCATACAAGGTATACCCATTACGGTAGCCTCTTCAGTTATCCCGCCTGAATCCGTGACTACTGCTTTGGCATTCTTTACGAGGTAGTTAAATTCAAGATAACCTAATGGCCCCGTCACATATAAATTATTATAGCTCAGTCCCAGCCCTTCCAACATTTTAGCAGTACGTGGATGAACAGGAAAGATAATAGGCAGCCCCTGGGATGAATTAACAATCTCTGTTATTAATTCTTTAAGTTTCCCCTGATCGTCTACGTTCGCAGGCCGGTGAAGTGTCATTATTATATATTCTTTCTCTTTCAAGCCATATTCACTCCATATTCCGGGTTTTGCAAAACGAGGCATTTGCTTATACAGCGTATCTATCATCGTATTCCCAACAAAGAATATTCTATTTTCCTGCACTCCTGTTTTCCTAAGGTTACTATTAGCTACTTCTGACGTTGTAAAAAAATAATCTGTTATGGAGTCCGTTACAATACGGTTTATTTCCTCCGGCATCGTCCAATCTCCCGAACGTATTCCTCCTTCCACATGCGCTACCTTGATATTATTTATCTTTTTTGCAACTATAGAACACGCCATGGTCGATGTTACATCACCCACCACAATACATAAGTCACAAGGTATTTCAAGGAGTAGTTTTTCATATCCTATCATTATTTTACTCGTTTGTTCAGCTTGTGTACCAGAACCGGATTCCAGGTTATAATGTGGTGCAGGGATACCGAGTTGCTCAAAAAAATCACCGCTCATGTTTTTATCATAATGTTGGCCGGTATGCACTAACCTGTAGTCAACAGCAGGTCCGGCTTTACACACGGCTTCTATCGCCTCAATGATTGGGGCTATCTTTATAAAATTAGGTCTTGCTCCCGCTATAATATCTATTAACATTTATCTGCTTCGTTATATTAATTAACCCTATTAACTATACCCAGGTCAGTGGTTTACACTAACCCACTCCCTTTTCATCAAACTTTCAATTGCTGCAAAACTTGCCAATGTAGTATTTACTAATTCATCCATTGGTATTAATGGGCTTCCCCCATCTTTTATTCTACCTACAAGTAATTTAAACTGTGCGTTATGCCCCTTATCCACATTTGTTTTTAATTTTGAAAACCCTTTTGTACCATACCCCTCCGTAAGGCGGAAATTATCAGTTATTATAGTACGCTCCTGTGAATACACCTCTATCCTTTCTTTAGAATAAGACTTAGAGCCATTTGCAAAATAATTGATCACTCCTGTGCTCCCATTCTCATACTGCAATAATATTGAAGCATTATCTGTATTTGCCTGTGGGTTTATATCCATCGCATTCATACACACAGCCTTTATTTTGCTACCTGTAAGAAAAGTAATAAGATCCATATAGTGGCAAGCCTCTCCTACTATTCGTCCGCCACCTGTTTTCAGGTCATGCACCCATACATTTGCAGGGATATTACCCGCATTCATTGTTGCGATCACATTCATTTGCCCGCCACCAACTATTTGCTTCACTTTCTGCATGTGTGGAGAAAACCGCCTGTTAAAACCTACGGTCAATGTCTTACCGCCATCATATGCGTTCAGGACCTGGTCAAGCTCGCCTTTGTTAAGAGCAAGGGGCTTTTCTACAAATACGTGCTTGCCTGCCCGCAAACTCTCTATAACCATATGGGCATGCTCATTGTGTCTTGTGGTTATCATCACAAGGTCTATTGCAGGGTCGCTAAGTATACTTTTATAATCAGTGGTACTCTTGCCGATCTTATATTTCTTTGCCAACGATGTACCTGTAAGCCCTGACGCACTTGCAATAGAATAAATCGGAGCACCCAAATCACCTAATGCCGGCAACATGGTCATAGCGGTGAAATTACCTGCACCAATGATCCCTATGCCACCTTTACCCGGCATAAATGTCCCACTGTTAATAGTTACTGTATCTGCCGCGTCACTGTCTTCTGAATATTCAAGTATAGATGCAATAGATGCCCCGTTACTAATGTTTGCATATATCTTGTTATACTCGTTAAGGGGGACACGTTCAGTTATCAGTGACTTTACTTCCAGCTTACCACTGCTTATTGTTTGCAGGATAGCTTTAAAGTTGCGCTGCTCAGTCCACCGCACATATGGTAAGGGATAGTCAATACCTGCCTTTTCATAATTATCATCATACCTCTGTTGGAAATCAGCTCGACCTATAATATAGCCATACACCTTTTCATCGGCCATCATCAACCCATAAAGTTCCTTTGCGCTGGAAACGCCATAT